>NZ_JADCLG010000023.1:0-181684 GCF_014982425.1 Enterobacter cloacae complex sp. I1M
GGACGTTTGTGACGAGTGGGAAGATGGTGAAGGCGCTGGATTGATTTTTTAATTATACCCATCTGAATTATATAAAATTTCTATGGCATTTTATGTTTATCATAACGATGTTAAACGGAGGATATTTCAGAAGCTGTTGCATAAACAATCTTTCGTAAAGGAAATATCCATGTCATGGAACAAAGATGGCGCAATATCATATGCGAAATCACACGCGCAACCCAGCAGCACGGGTTATTGTGCTCGTTACGTAACAGAAGCGATCAGAGCGGGTGGTCGATTAAAAATCCCCAACACGCGTCTGGCAAAAGATATGGGGCGCACATTAGTCAATGCAGGCTTACCGCAACATACAACCTCATTACGAACTGTTCAGGCATGATTAATGAAACCACTCTACTTTTTACTGTTCGCCCTGTCTCCGCTCGCGGCCGCAGAAAACATTTATGCACCGGGTCAGGCGGCGCTTAAATTCAATCAATGGTATATAGCGCAGTTAGATCAGAACAAACCGCCCGTACTCAATCCAGACATTATGAACGAGTACGTAGCCTCAGGGACCATTGCAGCAATTAAAGAAATGTACTCTGGCGACAGTAACGACAAAGATATGCCCGATGCGGATATGTTTATCAAAGCGCAGGACTGGGATGATGACTGGAATCAGATAACCGTCTTACATTCTGATTTTGACGCCGTTTGCACAAACGTCTATGTCGCATTTGGTAAGAAGCAAGATCATGTTATTGCAGATTGTCTCGTTGAAGAGCAAGGAAAATGGAAAGTGCGATCGGCGACGCTAATTAAGTAGCAGGCATAAACTCCCTGTCGTAATAATAAAGGCACATGGTAGCCAAATGACTACCATGTGCAATTAATTAACTCTTCACGCGCTTCGCAATAATCTCATCCGCCACATTCCGCGGAGCTTCCGCAAAATGATGGAACTCCATCGTATACGTCGCGCGCCCCTGGGACATCGAGCGCAGCGTGGTGGCGTAGCCAAACATTTCAGCCAGCGGGACGTCAGCGCGAATAATCTGGCTGCCGTACTGCTCTGCCATCCCCTGCACCATGCCGCGGCGGGAGGAGAGATCGCCCATAATGTTCCCGGCATACTCTTCCGGCGTTTCCACCTCAACGTGCATCACCGGCTCAAGAATAACCGGATCCGCCCGCCGCGCGCCCTCTTTGAAGCCGAGGATCGCCGCCATGCGGAAGGCCATCTCCGAGGAGTCAACGTCATGGTAGGAACCAAACGTCAGGGTCGCTTTCACATCGACAACCGGATAGCCCGCCAGCACACCCGTATTCATGGCTTCTCGCAAGCCTTTTTCCACCGACGGGATGTACTCCCGCGGCACTACCCCGCCTTTGGTGGCATCTTCAAACACAAAACCACTTCCGGCTGCTAACGGCTCCAGACTCAGGACCACATGACCGTACTGCCCTTTCCCGCCGGACTGTCGGACAAATTTACCTTCAATATCCTTCACCGCTTTACGCAGGGTTTCACGGTAGGTGACCTGCGGACGACCAATGTTTGCCTCAACGCCAAACTCACGCTTCATGCGGTCAACGATGATTTCGAGATGCAGTTCGCCCATCCCGGAGATAATGGTCTGACCGGACTCTTCGTCCGTGTGCAGGCGGAAAGACGGATCCTCCGCCGCCAGGCGCTGTAGGGCGATCCCCATTTTCTCCTGATCGGCCTTGGTTTTCGGCTCAATCGCCAGCGAAATAACCGGGTCCGGGAACTCCATCCTTTCAAGGGTGATCACCGCATTCGGGTCGGTCAGCGTGTCACCGGTGGTGACGTCTTTCAGCCCGACACAGGCTGCGATATCCCCTGTGCGCAACTCGTCCACCTCATGGCGGTCGTTGGCATGCATCAGCACGATGCGCCCGATTCGCTCTTTTTTGCCCTTTACCGGGTTATAAACCGCGTCGCCTTTGCGCAGTATGCCGGAATAGACACGAATAAAGGTCAACTGTCCGACGTATGGATCGCTCATCAGCTTGAAGGCCAGCGCAGAGAATGGTTCATCATCGCTTGGGTGGCGCTCGGCGTGCTGTCCATCTTCGTCTACCCCATCAATAGCGGGCACGTCCAGTGGAGACGGCATCAATTCAATCACCGCGTCGAGCATGCGCTGCACACCCTTGTTCTTGAAAGCGCTGCCGCACAGCATGGGCTGTATTTCACCGGAGATCGTCCGGATCCGTAGCCCTTTGATGATTTCCGCTTCATCCAGTTCGCCCGTCTCAAGGTACTTATCCATAAGCTCATCGCTGGCTTCTGCCGCAGACGAGACCATTTTTTCTCGCCACGTCTGCGCGGTGCTCAGCAGATCGTCGGGCACCGGCGCGTAGGTGAACGCCATGCCCTGGGTTGCATCATCCCAAAGAATGGTGCGCATCTTGATGAGATCAACCACGCCGGTGAAGTGTTCCTCTGCGCCCACGGGGATCACAATCGGGACCGGATTAGCTTTCAGCCGCTCCTGCATCATCCGCACCACGCGGAAGAAATCCGCACCCGGGCGGTCCATTTTGTTGACGAATGCCAGACGCGGGACGTGATATTTATTCGCCTGACGCCAGACGGTTTCCGACTGCGGCTGCACGCCGCCGACGGAGTCATAAACCATCACCGCGCCGTCGAGCACACGCATGGAACGTTCCACCTCAATGGTGAAATCCACATGCCCGGGGGTGTCGATAATATTGATGCGGTGCGGTTCAAAGCCTCTGTCCATGCCGGGCCAAAAACAGCTCACCGCCGCCGACGTAATGGTGATCCCGCGCTCCTGCTCCTGCGCCATCCAGTCGGTGGTTGCCGCGCCATCGTGTACTTCACCCAGCTTGTGGCTCATCCCGGTGTAAAACAGGATGCGCTCAGTGGTGGTTGTTTTGCCCGCATCGATATGCGCGGAGATACCGATGTTGCGATAACGTTCGAGTGGAATGGGTCGGGGCATGATATTTCCTTACGTCTTCATGACGGGTTTGTGACGACCAGGATAGTCGCGTGTTTGTTCGTTTGTTATAATAGTCCTATTGTACGAGTATTATCGAACTATTTTTTAACGGTTGACCTATTGTTGATATAGCTCAATCTCACGCGAGACGCAGGAAAACGATGATCCCAAACCACCCGGAACCTGAACAAATACTGCTGGAAAATGTGCTGTTCGCCCTCGGCAATCCGCTGCGGCTGGCGATTATTCGACGGCTGGCCGACGGCAGTGAGCTGAGCTGCAACGCGCTGCGCCCGGACGAGGTGGTGAAATCAACCATGACTCACCACTGGCGTGTACTGCGCGACAGCGGCGTGATCTGGCAGCGCCCGCAGGGGCGCGAGAATATGATTTCACTGAGAAGAGAAGATCTGGACGCCCGCTTTCCGGGGCTGATGGCAATCCTGTTACAGTCGAAATCATAAGCGCTCTGACTGTTGCCCTTCGGCCAGCGCGCGCAGCGTAGCTTTGAGCCAGTTCGTGACGCCTCGTTTCCCGCTGCGCTTGTGCGAATAAATTTTTACTTCAAACGGACTGATGTGGAACGGTAAATCAAAAATTTTAATACGGGTAGCTGGCAGCAGCTTTTCAGCGGCGAATCGCGGTAACGCCATCAGCAGATCGCTTTCTGCAATAACAAACGGGGCGCTGAGCATAGACGGGGTTTTGATCGCAATGTGTCGGGTATAACCCATGCGTTCCAGCTGCAAATCCAGCACCCCCTGCTTCTCATTCCACGGCGTAACCACAAGATGCCGGGCGGCGAGATAATCCTCCAGCGTGAGCGCGCTCCGGCTCGCATTGCTAATCACCACATATTCATCTTCGAACCAGCTGATCTCTTCCAGCTCCGGGTACCGGCGATCCTCAATGGTGCTGAATCCCAGGGCCAGATCCACCTCTCCTGCCAGTAATTCCGTCAACGCCGGGCTGTGCGGCAAATATCGTAATTCCAGACGCAAGCCAGGCGCCGCATGTTGAAGCGTATTCATGAGCGCAGGGAATATGCAGAACGCGGTAAAGTCCGTTATCGCGATCTGCAAACACGCTGTACTGATAGCAGGATCAAATTCCGGCTGCGGCGACAGCTCCTGGTCGAGATATTTCAGGGCCGATGCAATAACTGGCGCAAGCTGGGTGGCATAGACGCTGGGACACATTCGATGTCCTTCCCGGTAGAACAGCGGGTCGTTGAGCGAAACACGCAGACGTGACAGGGCATGGCTGAGCGCCGAGGTGCTCATCGCCAGCTCATCTGCCGCAAGTCGAACGGAACTGTGGCGATAAATCGCGTCAAAAACCGGCAGAAGGTTTAAATCAAGGCGCCTTAAGGCTGGATGCATAATATTCATCATTTATTGATTTCATTGCACTTAATTCTTCTGACATTAGCCTTTATGCTTATCCCCATCAACTACAAACAAAGATAAAGGGAAAGGAATGAGCATTACGATTCGTCAGGCGCGACCTGAAGATGCAGCGGCAA
Source organism: Enterobacter cloacae complex sp. I1M (assembly GCF_014982425.1). Taxonomy (NCBI): domain Bacteria; kingdom Pseudomonadati; phylum Pseudomonadota; class Gammaproteobacteria; order Enterobacterales; family Enterobacteriaceae; genus Enterobacter; species Enterobacter cloacae complex sp. I1M. Next base: position 4,507 of record NZ_JADCLG010000023.1, read on the forward strand.
TATACGATATGATTTACGAACTCGCAGTCTATGAAAAAGCGCCAGAAGAAGTGGTCACCACGCCGGACGAAATCCGTAAAACGCTGTTTGGTGCAGACAGTAAAACCGAAGCGCTGGTTGCCGAATATGCAGGCCATGCTGTGGGGTATGCCGTTTTTTTCACCAGCTATTCCACCTGGCTTGGTCGCAACGGCATCTATATGGAAGATTTGTATGTCTCCCCGGAATACCGCAGCAAGGGTGCGGGAAAAGCACTGCTTAAAAATATCGCGCAATGCGCAGTGGAACGTCACTGCGGCCGGCTGGAATGGAGCGTGCTTGACTGGAACCAGTCTGCAATTGATTTTTATCTGAGCATCGGCGCGGTACCGCAGTCCGAATGGGTACGCTATCGTCTTGATGGCGAGGCATTGCGGGCATTTGCTGAGTAGCAATGCCATCGCGTGAAACGCCCCTCTTTCTAAGGGGCATAATGTCAATGAAAGCGTTGCTGAAGCACGGTATACCTGAGAAAGAGATTACCGCCTTTTTTGTCTTCTCTGAGACGCTCGACGATTCAGCGACCGAGGCTCATTCCGGCTGCGTCAGGCTATAGACAGGGATCCGCCGGGTTGTCATCGTTAGCGTATCAAACACCTCAGTCTCTGACGTCACAATCCTCGTGCCCGTTTTTCTTAGCCTCTGCACATCGGCCGCGATACGCTGAATGCCAAACCAGAAAAGCCCGTCGAGCGCCGTTACAGATAGTCCATTTTCGAGTGCCAGTTTGAGTCGTTCCCTGGGCGCTTTCACCTGCTGTGCAATTTGCCGGTAAGGTACTTCACTTCCGCCAGTGCTGTCGCTTCGCTGGATCCGCGTTTTCAGGTGATAGGTAAATTCGTCAGGAACACTTTCCAGGTCCTGTTTAAGGCTGTAAACGCAGCCAAACCGCTTGCCGTTGAACAGGACATTTTTTTGACTGAGCTGGAACTCATTTCTGATCCCATCAATCAACTGCGGGGCGCGGGTGAGGAGTAACCGGAAGGGAAGCTCAAAGCTGGTCACATAATCCACATTCAGCAGCGCGAGACGCAAACGCTCTTCCGCACCGGATTTTTGCTCGCGACACTCGCGCATCACATCTGCCCACTGGCGGGTCAGACGTTCTGGCTCGGCGACTTCGGTGAGGATATATTTTTCAAGGTGATAGTCGACTCTTCCGGTCATATTTTGCATCCCGACAAGGTGGATGCGGTAATTCTATCCAGCGGCGCAGATTTTATAAAGGGCGGAGCGCAACGGCATCCGCCCCCTGTGTTACTGCTGGATACTCGACCGATCCGACATATCGCTGGCAGCGAAAGTTCTGACTGAGGACTGGACCTGTTTTTTTCGCGCATACCGGTCCGGTTGCCCTTCAGGACGCGTTTTGAAGCGACGATGCAGCCACATATATTGCTCGGGTGCCATCATCACCGCACGCTCAATCGCCCTGTTCATCTGCGTAGCCACGGCCACTTTATCGCCTCCCTGCAAGGTATCGCTAATATCGTCCAGGATAATCAGCTCATACCCTGTGCCGTCTGCTTTTCTGCGTGGTACAAACGGGATCACGGCCGGTCTGGCACTCTTCACCAGCATATAGCTCCCGGCAGTTGTCGCGGCGTCCGGGACGGCAAAAAACGGCACAAACACGCTATTCGTTTTTCCATAGTCGTGATCCGGGGCATACCACAGGATCTCGTTTTGCTTAAGCGCGCGGATCATGCCCTTCAAATCGTAACGGTCGAGCATGGTTTTATTGGAACGCAGACGACCGCGCGTCTGTAGCCAGTCGAGCAATGCATTGTTGTTGGGACGATAGACACCAATACCCGCGTTGAGCATGCCAAAGATGCGTGCGCCTAATTCCAGCGTGAGAAAATGCATGCCAATGAGCACCACGCCCCTTCCTTGCGCCCTTGCCTGTTCCATATGTTCGTAGCCGGTCACGCTGAAGTGTTTGCGCACGCGCCAGTCAGGCCAGAACCACGCGATGCCCGTTTCGATGACGCCCATTCCAACCGATTCAAAATTACGCTCAAGCAAACGCTCGCGCTCACCCTCTTTCATCTCCGGAAAGCAAAGCTCAAGATTTCGTCTGGCGATTGCCACGCGGCGTGGAAGCAGACGCATGGCCAGACGCCCGAGTCCGTGCCCTGCTTTTAACAGAAGCGAATATGGGAGCTGGACCGTACACCAGAGTGCGGCGATGCCTGCCCAACTGAGCCAGTAACGAGGATGAATAAAGGCGAGTGAAAACCGAGGTAATTTTGTCATGAAAAAATTATCCTTTTACTATCTGTACTTAATCTGGTGCAGTTGTAGTGCTTACCTGCTGATTTAACGAATATTGTTCGGAGGAGTGAATTGTAGCGGAAACGTTGTGCTGTTTATTATCGATTTTTGCGAAAGGAATGAAAGGCGGGGATCGCCGGGTGATACTGCACCACCCGGCAGGCGAGTTACATCGAATAGCCGGGCTTCTTAATCAGTTCATCCAGTTTAGGTCCAATCTCGGTATCCCAGACCTGCGCCTTCCAGTCAGCTTCCTGGACTTCGTGAAGCGCCACGGAGATTGAGCGATCTTTGCTGTTCAGATGACGGACTATCGTTTCGGCGATATCCGCCGCCAGGGCCGTTTTTTGTTCGTCAGTCAGATCGCGTGGAAAACATTTGATATCAACGTGAGGCATGGGCAGGGCTCCTTTTATAGGTTAGCGTTCCACGTTATCAGATTATGTCGTTAGCTTTTAGCACCTTGTGCAGTTCTGGCAACGCGCAGACGGCATCCGCGATGGCGGTGATATTAGGTGCGTTGGTGGTAAACCACTCATGACCTGGCCCCCAGGTACGCACGACGGCAATATAGACGTCAAGCAGCGTAAGCTGTTGGCCAAAGGCATAAGGCGAGGCGCTGAGCTGGCTGTCAAACCACAGATAGAGGGATTTCCGGTACTCAATACAGTTTTTCTTCAGCTGTTCCGGGGCATCAGGCACCCAGCGTTCCGGGTAATCTGCATACGTAAAGGTGGGATAGACGTTCGCCACAAACCAGATGAGCAGGCGCTGAAACTGCTGGCGCTCGGCCTGCCCAACGGGCGGCGCGAGGTCGGGTCGTCTGTCGAGCACCATCAGGGCGATCGCCGCGGTTTCCGTCACGATCGCCCCATTTTCCAGCTCCAGCGTCGGCACCTGGCACAGCGGGTTCAGTTTCAACAGCAATTCGCGCTGCGGGCCGGGCTGGTCAAACCCATCCACGTTGACGAACTGATACGGGATGTCTGCCAGAGTCAGCATCACCTCACTGATTGCCGATCCCCAGCCGGGTACGCCATAGAGTTTGATCATGTTGCCTCCTCAGGGATGAAAACCCTAAGTGTATACCCGTCATACTTCAAGTTGCAGGTGCGTTGGCTGCATTCACTCACCCCAGTCACGTACTTATGTACGCTCCCGGGGATTCGTTCCCTTGCCGCCTTCCTGCAACTCGAATTATTTAGGGTATAGAGCACCATTAGTAGGTTATCCCGGGCGGATTAACGTCTGAAGACGTCACCGCTTCGCCCGCTTCCCCCCAGCGCGCCAGCACCTTTTGATAATCCCCGCGCTTAATCGCACCGTCCAGCGCAGCCTGCAACGCATACACCAGCCCATTGCCTTTTTTGGTTGTGGTGGCGACATAGGCTTTCTTCGGGCCTAATCCCACGACGCGGGTTTTGCCGGTTAACGCGGCTTTGTAGGCCGAAACGGACTGCGGTCCAAAGAAGACATCCGCCCTGCCGGACTGAATATAGAGATTGCCTGAGGCGTCGTCGGTCAGATAAACCGGCAACGCAGGCTCGCGTCCGGCCTTTTTATTCTCTTCGTTCCAGCCCAGCAGAATACATTCCTGATTGGTGCCTGACCCGACAATCACCTTTTTACCGGCCAGATCTTCCCACTGGTGATCGACTGTACGTTGCTGGTGGATTTCACCGAGAAGGCCAGGGAATCGACGCGATAGGTTGCAAAATCGAACTTCTCCTTACGTTGCTCGGTGACGGCGATATTCACCAACGCCACGTCATAGCGCCCGGAAGTGATCCCCAGCGGCCAGTCTTCCCACGCCGTTGGCACCAGCTTCAGCTTCAGCCCCAGACTGCCCGCCAGCAACCGGGCGATATCCGGGTCGCTGCCAATACGGGTGCGGTTATCACTGGCCAGCAGCGCCAGCGGCGGAGAATTCAGGGCTGAAATCGCCACCGTGAGGGTACCCGGCTCAACAAATTTATAGTTCGCCGGGATTTTCGCCACTGCCTGTTGATCAACCGTCACTGGCAGCGGCTGTTCGTTGGCCTTTAAATCAATGCTGGCGTGGCTCGCTGTCGTGAAGACCAGCCCCGCCAGGAGTCCATATTTCATCTGCGCTCCTTACAGCACTTTTGAGAGGAACTGGCGCGTTCGCGGATGCGACGGTCGGTTTAACACGTCGTCGCTGCTGCCCTGCTCCACAATTTTACCGTCGACCATAAATACCACCTGGTCCGCCACTTCCCGGGCAAAGCCGATCTCATGGGTGACCACCACCAGCGTAGTGCCGGAGCGGGCGAGCTTTTTAATCACGTCCAGCACTTCGCCAACCAGTTCCGGATCCAGCGCCGAGGTTGGTTCATCAAACAGCATCACGCGCGGGCGCAGCGCCAGCGCGCGGGCAATGGCGATGCGCTGCTGTTGGCCGCCGGAGAGGTGACGCGACCAGGCATCGGCTTTATCGCGCAGACCTACCACATCCAGAAGGCTGTAGGCGTTTTCAATAGCCTCTTTTTTACTGAACTTTTTATGCGCGATGGGTGCTTCAACCAGGTTTTCCAGCACCGTAAGATGCGGAAAAAGATTGAAGTTCTGAAACACGTACCCAACGTTGACGCGCTGTTTGAGGATCTCTTTCTCTTTGAGCTCGTAGAGTTTGTCACCCTGACGGCGATAGCCGATGTAATCCCCGTCAATCTGAATAAAGCCTTCGTCTACGCGCTCCAGATGGTTAATAGTGCGCAGCAGCGTCGATTTTCCCGAACCAGAGGGTCCGAGGATCACCGTCACGGAGCCCGGTGGGATCTCAAGCGTGACGTTATCGAGCGCTTTATGTCGGCCAAAAAACTTACTGACGCCGGTTATGGAAATGTGTCCTTCAGGAGAGGCTTGCATGAACGGGCTCCTGTGCTGACGAAGTGGTGACGGAACGCGCGCGGCTGGTCGCCCGGCTCTGGTTTACGGCGGAGCGGCGCTCGCTGCGGGCGAGTCCACGCTCAATAACATGCTGGATGGCAGACAGTACGGTGGTGATCACCAGATACCAGACGGCCCCCACCATCAACAGCGGGATCACCTCCTGGGTGCGGTTGTAGATCATCTGGATCGTGTAGAACAGTTCCGGCATCGCCAGCACGTAAACCATCGCCGTCCCTTTGGCGAGGCTGATGATTTCGTTAAACCCGGACGGCAGGATGGTGCGCAGCGCCTGGGGGAGAATTATGCGCACGGTGCGACGCCACGCCGGCAGACCCAGCGCAGCGGCCGCCTCATACTGACCGTGGTCGACCCCAAGGAAGCCCCCGCGAATGATCTCCGCAGTATAGGCGCTCTGCACCAGCGTCAGCCCCACGATGGCGGTAGAAAACTGCCCGAGAACGTTGATGGTTTCAAAGCTGCCCCAGGTAATGCCGGTAAAAGGCACGCCGAGAGAGAGCGTGTCGTAGAGATAGGAGAAGTTATAGAGGATAATCAGTACCACGATCAGCGGCAGCGATCGGAACAGCCAGATGTAACCCCACGCCAGGCTGTTCAACAGCCATGATGACGAGAGCCGAGCCAGCGCCAGCATGCCGCCAATCACCACGCTCAGTACGGTGCTTATCAACGTCAGCAGCAGCGTCTGTCCGACGCCTTCGAGGATCACCGGGTCAAAGAACCAGCGGGCAAATACCGCCCATTCCCAGCGCGGATTAAAGGCCACGGACTGGATCACGACCGCCAGCACAAACAGCGCCACCACGGCGCCAGCAGCGCGCAGCGGATAACGTGCCGGGACCACTTTTATGGTTTCAACGTTGCTCATCGTCGCTCCTTATGCGGTTTTGCTGAGCGCTTCGCGGATCAGCGTCTTGGTGAAACGCAGCCGACCGTCGAACGGCGGCTGGCTATACTCTTCCGGGTCGCGGTTGAGATCGAACTGCGGCTGATACCCCTGACTGAGATAGAGCCGCACCGCCTCCGGCTGACGAAACCCCGTAGTCAGGTAGATGTGGCTGTAACCCGCCAGCACCGCCCGGCGCTCCAGCTCCTGTACCACGCGCGCGGCCAGTCCCTGCTGGCGCAGCGTTTTATTCGTCCAGATACGTTTGATCTCTGCGGTATGTTCGTCGAAGGGCTTGTACGCCCCGGTGGCGATGATCTCGCCATCGCGCTCCAGGACGATAAACAGCCCCTGCGGCGCCAGGTACCACTCTGTCAGCTCGACTTCCGCATCCTTTGAAAAGTAGTCGCCGTAACGAGCGGCGTACTCACCGAAAAGCCCCGCGATAATGGGTTGAAGATCGGCATCTTCCGGCGAAACGTCACGAAATTGTTCAAGCATAGCGCCTCCTTAATCGCCCAGACCCGCCGGGTTAACTTCGGAGCTGGAGATACGCTCCACGCCTTCCCCCCAGCGGTTCAGCACCTTTTCGTAATCTCCGTTCTTGATCGCGCCGTTCAGCGCGGTTTGAACCGGTTCGACCAGGCCGCTGCCTTTTTTCAGCGTCACCGCGATATGCGCCGCCTTCGGCCAGCCGCCGTCGACGCTGCCGACAAGTTTGGTTTTACCGTTGAGCGCCGCTTTCCAGGCGCCGATCACGTTCGGGCCAAAGTAGGCGTCCGCGCGTCCGGACTGAAGCGCCAGCGTTTGGGCCGCGTCGTCTTTGGTGTAGATCGGCGTAAAAGGTTTAAGCCCTTTTTTGAGGTTCTCTTCGTTCCATGCCAGCAGAATGGCTTCCTGGTTGGTGCCGGAACCCACGATGATGCGCAGCCCGGCGATATCCTCTGCCTTCACAAGCGAGTTGATGGGACTGGTGGATTTCACGTAGAAGCCAAGTGAATCCTTGCGATAGGTGGCGAAGTCGAACTTCTCTTTGCGCGCTTTGGTGACGGTGATGTTGCTGATAGCCGCATCGTATTTCCCGGAGGCCACCCCCAGCGGCCAGTCCTCCCAGGAGGTGGGAACCACGTTCAGCTCCAGCCCAAGGCTGTCCGCCACCAGACGCGCAATGTCGACCTCACTTCCCAGCAGGGTCTTGTTGTCGTCGGAAAAGACCGTCAGCGGCGGTTGATTCAGTCCCGCCACCGCCACGGTAAATTTCCCCGGCACGGCAAAGCGATAGTCTTTCGGCAGTTGCGCGATCGCATCGCTGTTTTTGGCGGTATTGATCGGCGTTTTATTGGCCTCAATGCTCACGCCGGTGCCGTTAATATTGACGTTCTCTGCCCAGACGACAGGGGTAAAGGCCAGCGCAAGCGCCAGAATAAGCGATGATTTCTGCATAGCGTTTTTCTCTTTTATTGTTGTGTGAACTGATTTTTGGGCTCATCTAAGCCCAGACTTTCGCGCAGCGTGGTGCCGGGATAGTCGGTGCGGAACAGGCCGCGCGCCTGTAAAAGGGGGACCACCTGGTCGACAAAGCGCGGGAAGGTGTCCGGCGTACCGCCCTGAATGATGAAGCCATCCGCCGCCTTCTCCTCGAACCAGGCCTGTAAACCATCGGCCACCTGCTCCGGTGTGCCGGAAAAACGCGGGCGCGGCGATGCGGCTTCCAGCGCGACCTGACGCAGAGTTAAGTTGCGCTCACGGGCGTTACGCTTGATTTCATCGGTGGTGCTGCGGAAGCTGTTTTTGCCCAAATCGCCAATATCCGGGAACGGCGCGTCGAGAGAATACTGGCTGAAGTCGTGATGCTCGAAATAACGTCCAAGGTAATTCAGCGCATCATTAATGGAGACCAGTGCCGCCGTGGTTTGATACTGGTTTTCTACGTCATCGGCGTCGTTTCCAACAATCACGCTGACGCCCTGGAATATATGTAAATCCCCTGCGCGGCGGCCGTGACTTTCAAGCTGCTGTTTAACATCGCGGTAAAAAGCCTGGGCTTCTTCCCGCGTGTCATGGTGGGTAAAGATGGCGTCAGCGTGTTTTGCCGCCAGCTTTTTACCGTCGTCGGACGCACCAGCCTGAAAGACAATCGGACGTCCCTGCGGCGTGCGGCCAATATTCAGCGGGCCGGAAACCTGGAAGAAATCACCGTGGTGATCCAGAGTATGCAGTTTCGACGCATCAAAGAACTGTCCGCTCTCTTTATTGCGGATAAAGGCATCCCCTTCCCAGGAATCCCACAGCCCCTTCACCACGTCGAGATACTCATCGGCAATGCGGTAGCGCAGCGCATGCTCCGGGTGTTTTTCGCGGGAGAAGTTCTTGGCTGACCCTTCCAGCGGTGACGTCACCACGTTCCAGCCCGCGCGTCCGTTGCTCAGGTGATCGAGGCTGGCGAACTGGCGTGCAGCGGTGAAAGGCTCGCTGTACGAGGTGGATAACGTGCCGACCAGCCCCAGGCGCGAGGTGATACTCGCCAGCGCGGACAACAGCGTCAGCGGCTCAAAGCGGTTTAAAAAATGCGGAATGGATTTCTCGTTAATATAAAGACCGTCGGCCACAAATATAAAGTCGAGCTTGCCCTCTTCTGCTTTTAAAGCCGTTTCTTTGACGAAATCAAAATTAATGCTGGCATCCGCGACCGCCGCCGGGTGGCGCCAGGCAGACATATTTCCGGATGCACCATGCAAAATGGTCCCCAGCCGCAATTGACGATGTGCAGACATATTCACCTCAAATTAATTAAACGTGTTGCAGGGCTTTTTCCGCGAGCTGAGCAAAATAGCGGGCAGCGGGTTCGATTAATGCTTCGTCCGGGTTAAATGCCGGGTGATGTAACCCAAACGGACTGTTGCTGCCAATGCTGACAAACGCGCCGGGTATGTTTTGCAGATAGACCGCGAAATCCTCCCCGCCCATGTGCAGTTCCGCATGCCGGGTTTCATATCCCGCTTCGCGCGCGACCGAGGTGGCAAACCCGGCCCAGTGTTCATCGTTCACCAGCGCGGTGGGCCCGGCGTACCAGGTGATGTTGATCTGCGCGCTAAAGGCGCTGGCAAATCCGGCGGCGATTTCACCGACGCGCGCTTTCACGTTCTGCTGCACTTCCGTACGGTGCGTGCGCAGCGTGCCCTCCAGCTCAACGCTTTCCGGCAGCACGTTCCAGGTATTCCCCCCGGCGATGCGCGTCACGCTCAGAACAACCGAATCCAGCGTATTGACGTTACGGCTGGCAACGCTTTGCAGCGCGGTCACCAGCTGGCTTGCCAGCACGATGGCGTCGTTGCCTTCATGGGGACGTGCGGCATGCGCGCCTTTGCCGGTAACATGAATAACGAAGCGATCGACGTTCGCATAGAATGGGCCGCCGCGCGTAGCAAACTCGCCGACCGGCAGTGAAGGCTCGTTATGCATTCCGAAAATCGCGCGTACGTCACGTAACGCCCCGGCCCGCACCATACTTTTTGCTCCGCCGAAATTCTCTTCCGCAGGCTGGAACAGGATCCGCACGCGACCGTTGAGCGAGGCTTCCCGCTCCTTTAGCTTTAACGCAGCGCCGAGGATCACGCTGGTGTGGATGTCATGGCCACAGGCATGCATCACCCCCGCACGCCGGGAGCTAAACGGCACCCCACTGCGCTCGTCGATGGGTAACGCGTCGATATCGGCACGCAGCGCAACCAGTGCGTTGCCCGTGCCGATCTCCGCAACCAGCCCGGTCTGGAGATCGTAAGGCAGCGGTGCAATACCGGCCGCCGTCAGCCACTCGCGCAGGCGCGCCGTTGTTTCGACCTCCTGACCGGAGAGTTCAGGGTTCTGGTGCAGCTCACGGCGCCAGGCAATCAGTTGTTCGCTAAAGCTCATACGGTCACCTCCCTGTTAAATCGCGCCTCGGCCAGCAGTCGCAGTGACTGCGCGCGCGTTGCGCCATCAGCGACCGGCGTGTCGATGATAAATTCGTCAATTCCCCACTGCTGATGCAGCGCGTTGAGCTGTTCAAGCACCGACGCCGCCGTTCCGGCCAGCAGAGACTGCGCCCGACGCGCGATGCGCACCGGGTCACTCCCCGCCTGCCGCGCAAAGGCGTAGGCCTGTTCTTCGCTGGCCACGGTGACGCGCTGTCCGTTTACCAGCTCCACGCCCCACACTTCAACCTTCTGCGCCAGCGCATCGGCCTCAGCCTGGGTTGGGGCAACAATGACCTGCACGGCCACAATCACCTCCCGGACGCTGTGTTGACGCCACGCTGTGACGACCTCGCGCAGCAGCTCAGGATCACCGTTCAGATGGGCGGCAAAGACAAAATGCCAGTCGAGGGAGGCCGCCAGTAGCGCGCTTTCGGTACTGGCGCCCAGCAGAAATCCCCGGGCAGGCACCGGCGGCAGCGGCGTGGCGCGAACGTCCTCCTCCGCTGACTGATTTTCAGGGCGGATCCAGCGATCAAGCTGCGTCAGTTGTTCAGTAAAGCTGCCTTTTTCCTGCGGATTTAGGCCGTACTGCAAGGCGCGGGTAGAGAGCGGCAGACCGCCGGGCGCTTTGCCAACGCCCAGATCAACCCGGCCCGGCGCAATGGCGGCCAGTACGTTAAAATTTTCGGCGACTTTATAGGGGCTGTAATGTTGCAGCATGACGCCGCCTGAGCCCACGCGAATACGTTTTGTTTGCCCGAGGATCCAGGCAATCAGCAGCTCCGGCGAGGGGCTGGCAAGCTGCGGGGTATTGTGGTGTTCGGCAATCCAGAAGCGGTGATAACCCAGCGTTTCTGCCTGTTGCGCCAGTGCTAAGGTTCGCGCCAGCGCATCGGCGGCTGTTTCGTGTTCTGCGACGGGGCTTTTATCCAGAATGCTGATTCGCCATGACATGTTGCGTTCTCGTTTGACTTAACATGTCGTCATTATTAAAGGCGGATTTCACCTCTGAGAAACAATTAATTTACATTTGGATTGCCGGAAATCAGCTATAGCTTACCGCTACTCGTTCGGATACTGCTCGTCGGTGACCTTCTCCAGCCATGCCACCGGGCTCCCGTCGACAGCTTCTGCGATGGCGATATGGGTCATGGCCGTCTGCGCGCTTGCGCCGTGCCAGTGCTTCACGCCGGGTGGGATCCAGGCGATATCACCCTGATTCAGCGGTTCCGCCTCTTTCCCCCACTCCTGTAACCAGCCGCGCCCCTGCGTCACGATCAGCGTTTGTCCAAGAGGATGCGTATGCCAGGCGGTACGTGCGCCGGGTTCAAAGGTGACGGTCGCGCCGCCGACTTTTGCCGGTTCAGTCGCCTGGAAAGGTGCGTCAATGCGCACGCTGCCGGTAAACCAGGCCTCTGGCCCATGAACGGAAGGTAGCGAACCGCTACGGATAATTTTCATGATCTACTCCTCGTTTGCTATTGCGTTAACAGTAGCGTAAAGCCATGGGGAGCATTAGAGTGCATAATCAGAAAGGAACTATGAGTTCAATTCATAAATAGGATAAGCCGCCATGTTAAAAGACAACTTCAACGATCTGCTCTCCTTTATGGTTGTCGCCCGGGAGCGCAGTTTTACCCGCGCCGCGGCGCAGCTTGGGGTATCTCAGTCGGCGCTCAGTCACGCAATGCGCAATCTGGAAGCGAGGCTGGAAGTCCGTCTGTTAACCCGCACCACCCGCAGCGTGGCCCCTACCGAGGCCGGCGAGCAACTCTTCATGCGCTTAAGCCCCCATCTGCTGGAGATCGAGCAGGAACTTACCGCGCTGCGTGATACCCGCGACAGACCTGCCGGGAATATTCGCCTAACCGCCGGGGAGCACGCCATGTCTGCCGTGCTGTGGCCTGTGCTTAAACCCTTTATGGCGCAGTATCCTGACATCAACGTTGAAGTCACGGTGGACGATGGGCTGACAGATATTGTCGATGGCCGCTTTGACGCGGGGGTGCGTCTGGGTGAGCAGGTGGCGAAAGATATGATTGCGATACGTATTGCCCCGGACATGCGCATGGCGGTCGTCGGGTCGGCAGACTATTTGCATCGTTTCGGGGTACCGGAAACGCCGGAGCAGCTTGATCAGCACCGCTGCATTAATATGCGCCTGCCCACACGCGGCGGATTATATGCCTGGGAATTTGAACGGGACGGACGTGAGCTGCGCGTGCGGGTTGACGGCCAATTGATCCTCAACAGCCTGCCGCAACGCATTGATGCCGCCGAAAACGGTCTGGGGCTGGCGTACGTCCCGGAAGATGCGGTTCAGGACGCCCTTGCTGAGGGCCGGTTAGTGCGTGTGCTTGAAGCCTGGTGTCCGGCTTTTGCCGGTTATCATCTCTATTATCCGAGCCGCCGCCAGCACACTTCCGCGTTTTCATTACTTATCGCAGCTCTGCGGCATCCATAAGCTCTACCTATAGGTAACTATTAAGTAAACCTGATGATTAAATCAGCATTCACAGACCTTTTTGCCTAAAAAAACGTCACGATTCAGCGCGTTGTGATCGCAGTCTGCTCTGACCACACGATTTCCTTCGACGAGCATCACTTTCGGCACGGTTATATTTTGCGTCGCTTATCAATTGCGGGTAGGATGCCTCGCCATGTTTTGCCTTATCCATACACAGAATGACTGGAAAGGCAGCATGTGTCTGCGCAGAAGCAATCGTTTGTTTCGGCTTCTGCCAGGCAGGACTATCACGTTAATGGTTCAGACAGGCAAACAGGTAACTCAATGAAAACAAGCAATAAAAGCGCAGCCGATCATCATGCTGCTAAACGTCGCTGGTTGAACTCTCATGAAGAGGGCTATCACAAGGCGATGGGCAACCGTCAGGTGCAGATGATCGCCATCGGCGGCGCTATCGGTACAGGTCTTTTTTTAGGTGCAGGCGCACGTCTGCAAATGGCTGGCCCCGCTCTCGCCCTGGTCTATCTGGTGTGCGGGATCTTCTCTTTCTTCATTCTTCGCGCCCTCGGCGAGCTGGTGCTCCACCGCCCTTCCAGCGGTAGCTTTGTCTCTTACGCCCGTGAATTTCTCGGTGAAAAGGCCGCGTATGTCGCGGGCTGGATGTACTTCGTTAACTGGGCAATGACCGGTATCGTCGATATCACCGCCGTTGCGCTGTACATGCACTACTGGGGCGCGTTTGGCGATGTGCCGCAGTGGGTGTTCGCCCTCGGGGCGCTGGCAATCGTCGGGACCATGAACATGATTGGCGTGAAATGGTTCGCCGAGATGGAGTTCTGGTTCGCGCTGGTGAAGGTGCTGGCCATTGTGATCTTCCTGGTGGTCGGGACCGTATTCCTCGGCACCGGTAAACCGCTGGACGGCAACGCCACCGGCTTCCACCTGATTACCGATAACGGTGGTTTCTTCCCGCACGGCCTGCTGCCAGCGCTGGTTCTGGTGCAGGGTGTGGTGTTCGCCTTTGCCTCCATCGAACTGGTCGGTACGGCGGCAGGTGAATGTAAAGATCCGCAGACGATGGTGCCTAAAGCCATCAACAGCGTGATCTGGCGTATCGGTCTGTTCTATGTGGGCTCCGTGGTATTGCTGGTACTGCTGCTGCCGTGGAATGCATACCAGGCGGGGCAAAGCCCGTTTGTGACCTTCTTCTCTAAGCTGGGCGTGCCGTACGTGGGCAGCATCATGAACATCGTGGTACTGACTGCCGCGCTCTCCAGCCTGAACTCCGGGCTCTATTCGACGGGCCGTATCCTGCGCTCCATGTCGATGGGGGGCTCTGCGCCGAAGTTTATGTCGAAGATGAGCAAGCAGCAGGTGCCTTACGCGGGTATTCTGGCTACGCTGGTGGTGTATATCTTTGGCGTGTTCCTGAACTATCTCGTGCCGTCTCAGGTATTTGAGATCGTGCTGAACGTCGCTGCGCTGGGCATCATCGCCTCCTGGGCCTTTATCGTGGTGTGTCAGATGCGTCTGCGCAAAGCAATTAAAGAAGGGAAAGCGGCTGACGTCAGCTTCAAGCTGCCGGGCGCGCCGGTGACCTCCTGGCTTACCCTGCTGTTCTTGTTGAGTGTGCTGGTGCTGATGGCCTTCGACTACCCGAACGGTACTTACACCATCGCCACAATCCCGCTGCTGGCGGTGCTGTTGATTGCTGGCTGGTTTGGCGTGCGTAAACGCGTGAATGAAATCCACAGTACCGCCCCGGTTCATCCTGGAGATGACAAACAGGATGGTCCGCTGGTGGAAGAGACGTCGCGTTAATAAAAAAGCCGGGTGGCGGCTACGCCATACCCGGCCTGCATTTCATGGTTTTCCAGGCCCGGTAAGCGCAGCGCCACCGGGCAATTCCCACCTTAAAGCGCGATACGAATCACATCGTCAGGCTGAGTGGCTTCCTGCTGACGGGTAGACTTCTGTTTCACCGTCACGTACAGCGTTTTACCGTCCGCAGACAGCGCCAGGCTGTTCGGGTAAACCGGCGTATCGAAGGTTTTGGTCACTTTGTAAGTTTTGGCGTCAATCACGCTCACCTTGCCCGCCTCGCGGTGCGTCACATAGGCTTCGTTACGCGGCGGGTTAAACAGTACGGCCAGCGATTCTGGCGCGGCGATTTTCTGCATTACGCTGCCATCTTTCAAATTCACCACCAGCACTTCAGGCTGTTTTGAATCCGTCACAAACGCACGCTGGCCGGCAGTGTCCAGGCTCAGGTTCAGGTAGAAGTGCTCTTTTCCGTCTTCCTGTACTTTCTTACGGCTGAGGATTTTGTTGGTCGCGGTATCAATGGTCACCAGCTCACCGTCCGCATTGGTGGTATACAGGCGTTTTGCCTTCGCATCCAGCGCCAGTCCGGTGCTGAACGTGCCGGTGTTCGTGATGGTGTCCTTCAGCTTCAGCGTTGCGCCATCAACAACCCAGATCACGCTCTCCTTGCCGATGCCGGTAATGTATACCGTATTGGTCGCGTCATCGGCCACCAGCTGGCGCGGCTGAAGCGGCTTCACCGTGTCGCTACGTTTGCGATCGTCCAGCACCAGGCGCCCTTTCACCTCGCTCGTTTTGGCGTCAATCGCCGTCACGGCGCTGTTGACGGTGTTACCGAACCACAGCGTCTGGGTGGCGTTATCGATCGTGGCGCCAAACGGCTTGAGATCGTTATGAATCGCCTGCGTCACTTCCAGCGTGACCGGATCCAGACGATAGACCACGCCGCCCTTATCGGTTTTGCGGCTTTGTGACGTCGCAACCCACAGCGCGTTTTCCTGCTGGCTGACGGCCATTTCATACGCGCCCTTGCCGACCGCTTTGCGCAGCATCTCTTCAGCGGCATGAACCTGGAACGTACCGGCAAACAGTAAAGAGCCCAACAGCAGAGACCCACGCAGGCGCGGCGAGCACAGATGACGTAAAGACATAACAATTCCTTTTTAAATGAGGAGATTTACCGCTGACATCGCTTCCGGCGGGCAAAGTCATCGCTTTGCCGTTATTTTAATGAGAATAGTAATCATTAATGAGTTGAATGTGGAGTATTTCTTTCCTTCAAAACCTTACATTCACGAAATGTGCGGTTATAGTTTTCATAACATTTACAAAGGATTTAACATATATACACAGGTTCCAGTTGATTTGGTTCGAATTTTTTCTTAACCGGCTTACTCCATGAAAATTATTACTGCCCATAAGGCATCACTACCCCTGTTGTTCGTTCCCGTCATTTTTGGCCCGCTGAGTGCGATGGCCGCGGATGAACAGACCATGATCGTCAGCGCCACGCCGCAAACCGTCTCAGAACTGGACACCCCGGCCGCAGTCAGCGTGGTGAGCGGCGAGGATATGCGACATGCCACACCGCGCATCAACCTTTCTGAATCCCTTGGGAGCGTACCTGGCCTGCAAATCCAGAACCGCCAGAACTATGCTCAGGATCTGCAACTTTCCGTTCGCGGATTCGGCGCGCGCTCAACCTTCGGCGTACGCGGGATCCGTATGTACGTGGACGGCATTCCGGCAACCATGCCCGACGGCCAGGGGCAGACATCAAACATTGACCTCAACAGCATAGAGAGCGTCGACGTGCTGCGCGGCCCCTTCTCTGCCCTGTACGGTAATGCCTCCGGCGGCGTGATCAACATCAACACCCAGACCGGACAACAGCCAGCCACCATTGAAGCCAGCAGCTTTTACGGCAGCTACGGCACCTGGCGTTACGGTATGAAGGCCACCGGGGCGGTGGGTGATGGTACTCAGGCGGGCGATGTGGATTACGCCGTATCCACTACCCGTTTCACCACCCATGGCTATCGCGACCACAGCGGCGCGCGCAAAAACCTCGCCAACGCGAAACTGGGCGTGCGTATTGATGATGTCAGCAAGCTGACGCTGATTTTTAACAGCGTGGACATGAAAGCCAACGATCCGGGCGGACTGAGCTATCAGGAGTGGCAGAATAACCCGCGCCAGTCACCACGTGGCGATCAGTACAACACGCGTAAGACCATTAAGCAGACCCAGGCCGGGATCCGCTACGACCGTCAGCTGAGCGAACAGGACGACCTCAGCGTGATGATGTATGCCGGTGAGCGTGAAATGACTCAGTACCAGTCCATTCCGGCGTCCACTCAGCGCGAGAATCCTGCGCATTCGGGCGGTGTGATTGATATGCAGCGTCACTATCAGGGTATTGATACGCGCTGGACCCACCGCGGCGAACTGCTGGTTCCGGTGACATTTACCACCGGGTTGAACTACGAAAACATGAGCGAAAATCGTCGCGGGTATGAGAACTTCGTTATGGACAACGGCGTGCCAGATTATGGCGTGAAGGGTAATAAACGCCGTGACGAACGCAATCTGATGTGGAACCTGGATCCCTACCTGCAAACCCAGTGGCAGCTAACGCAAAAACTGTCCTTAGAGGCGGGCGTACGTTATAGCTCCGTCTGGTTTGACTCCAACGATCGTTACATTACCCCGCAAAACGGTGATGACAGCGGCGACGCCAGCTACCACAAATGGCTCCCGGCAGGTGCGGTGAAATACGCCGTGACCGACGCATGGAACCTGTATGCCGCGGCAGGACGGGGATTTGAGACGCCGACCATCAACGAACTTTCCTACCGTTCTGATGGCAAAGGTGGCCTCAATATGAACCTGCAACCGTCCACCAACAACACCTATGAGATTGGCAGCAAAACCCGCATCGGCAATGGCATCCTGACGGCGGCGCTGTTCCGCACGGATACCGACAATGAGATCGTGGTGGACGAAAGCAAGGATGGTCGCACGACTTATAAAAACGCGGGGAAAACGCGCCGTCAGGGTGTGGAAATTGCGCTCGACCAGCAGTTTGCCGAGAACTGGAAGCTGAAGATGGCGTGGACCTATCTTGATGCCACCTACCGCACCAACGTCTGTAGCAATGCAGACTGTAGCGGCAACCGGATGCCGGGGATCGCCCGTAACATGGGATATGTGTCGTTTGGCTGGGAGCCTGAGGAAGGCTGGTACGCAGGGGCAGATGCCCGCTACATGAACGATGTCATGGCCAACGATACCAACACCGCTAAAGCGCCCTCTTATACCGTTGTGGGCCTGAATACCGGCTATAAACTCAACTACGGCAAATGGGGAATGGACGTCTTTGGTCGCGTCGATAACCTGTTCGATAAAGAGTACGCCGGTTCAGAGATTGTTAACGCTGGCTACAACCGCTATTACGAACCTGCCCCTGGTCGTAACTATGGCGTGGGCCTGTCGGTCTCTTATCGTTTTGAGTAAACCATTCTCCGGCAGCGCACGTTGCCGGTAAAAAAATAAGCTAAATAACATCATTCCCGGTTGCCTGATGCGCCGGGAATATAATCAAGGACGTTTGATACAAATAAACAAATAAGTGCGCCAGAGGGATCCTTAACTGTAGTATTGCCGTTGCAGAAGAATATTGGCTTCATCAATGGCTTTGTCGATCGCTTCCCGGCTGGCCGTCACATCCCTTTGCTCAAGCGCAGAAAGCAGATCGTCATAATGATAGGTCGCTGCGGGAACCTCGCTTAACTCTTCATGCAGATAGTGAATGCACGGACCAATCCGTACCCAGAGCTGCTCAATCAGCGAGTGAAGGGTCGGCATCTCGGCATACTGATAGAGCGTGAACCGGAACACGCGGTTGGCATGGATCGCTTTCTGTACATCGCCCTGATGCATGGCGGCACTGAAGTTATCTGACAGCGCGCGTAACGCATCCAGTTTGGTCTCGGTCATATTCTGGCACGCCGCCGCAACGGCCATCGGTTCAAGCTGCTTTCTGATGGCGTTAATTTCGTTATAGCGTTCCAGCGTCACTTCTGGCACCAAAAACGCCTGCGCTGGCGTGGCCTGTAATGCCCCCGCCGACACCAGGCGCAGCAGGGCTTCGCGCACCGGTGTGATACTGGTGCCCAATTTATCCGCAATCTCTTTTGTAACGAGTCGAGCCCCAGGTTTTAATGAGCCCGTAATTAATGCTCCCTTTAAACTGTTCTCTACTTGCAAAGTCAGACTGATTCTTTGTGCTTTTTCCATATGTTCCAAATCAAGCATGTTTAATTCCCGTAGCCAAACAAAATGCCATTTTCAGCGTCTGTTTAAAAAAACATCGCCGGTTAGATATATCCTGTATCGTCATGCCTGGTATGAGGGGCGCGCGTAATATTAAAATCGTTCAAATAATATTGCATTTTTCACTTCTGGCTCAGCTGGGCCGAGGCGCGCAAAGCTTATGGATTAATTAAAGACAATATATCGTATCTTCACAAATAATTATGGCGGACACTGCCCGCCATAACCGATGCTCTGTTTAGTCGGCCGCCACGCGGATCACAACCTTGCCGAAGTTTTTCCCCTCAAGCAGGCCAATCAGGGCGTCCGGCGCCGCGTCCAGCCCTTCCGTAACCTGCTCGCGATAGTGAATTTTGCCTTCCTGCACCCAGCGGCCCATTTCCTGCTGGAACTCGTCAATACGATGACCATAGTCCTGCGCGATAATAAAACCCTGCATACGGATGCGTTTTTTCAGGATGGTCCCCATCAGTAGCGGTAAGCGGTCCGGACCCTCCGGCAGGTTGGTCGCATTGTAGCCGCTGACCAGTCCGCAAACCGGCACGCGGGCGGAGGTATTCAAGAGCGGCAGCACGGCGTCAAAGACTTTACCGCCGACGTTTTCGTAATACACATCAATGCCCTGCGGGCAGGCTTTAGCCAGTTGTTCGTCAAAATCATCCGCATGGTGATCCAGACAGGCATCGAAACCGAGCACGTCGACCGCATGACGGCATTTCTCCTCCCCGCCAGCCACGCCGATGACCCGGCATCCTTTGATTTTACCGATCTGCCCCACCGTTGCGCCGACCGGCCCCGTGGCCGCCGCCACGACAAGGGTTTCCCCTGCCTGAGGCTGGCCGATATCGAGCAGCCCCATATACGCGGTGAAGCCCGGCATCCCCAGCACACCGAGTGCCCATGAAGGATGCGACGGGTTTTCACCCAACTTCACCAGCCCCTGCCCGTCGGATAGTTCATACTCCTGCCAGCCGCTGTAACCCAGAACCCATTCACCCTCTTTATAATCCGGATGACGGGAGGTCTCGACGCGGCTTACCGTGCCGCCCACCATCACCGCGCCAATCTCGACCGGAGGTGAATAGGATGGCGCATCGCTCATACGGCCTCGCATGTACGGATCAAGCGAGAGCCATACGGTGCGTAATAACACCTGCCCCTCTGCGGGCGCGGGGATCGGCTGCTCTTCCAGGCGGAAATTATCGGCAACCGGCGCGCCGTGTGGACGGGAAGCCAGTACCCAGCGTCGGTTTTGCGTAGTAGATTGACTCATTCATCGCTCCTTACTGCTGAAAATGTCATTCAAGTCTGGCACGTTATCCTGCGGATCGCCTGTGCATTATGAGCCGGACTGATTAAGCCGCACGACCAGATAAAGGCACGATTCATCCGTTTCGTTGATAAACCGGCAGTCGTTCGGCGGCCCGAGTTCCAGACAATCTCCGGCCTTCATTTCATGGCGAGTATCCCCCTCCAGAAAGACCAGTTCACCTGCCTGCAACCAAATCAGCTGTCGTGCCAGCGCATAAGAGGAGGCGGGCATCGGCACATCGCTACCTGCGGGTAGCTCCACCTGGACGAGGTCGATAGGCATATCGCTGCGCGGCGACACATGGCGACGCAAATAGTGGGTTTGCGGATCGCGCCAGACGGGCTGATTCGCCAGACGTAACAGTTTGCCCTCCTGCATTTCCGCGCGCGCAATAAGCGTAGACATGCTAATACCGAAGGCACCGGATAACCGCGCAAGCAGCGTCGCCGTTGGGCTACTGTCACCCCGTTCAATCTTGTGGATCATGGCGCGTGAGATACCTGCCCGTTCGGCCAGTTCGCTTAATGACCAGCCCCGCGACTCGCGTTCAAGGCGTATGCGGGCGCTAATGCGTTGATTCATATTGTCTGTCATTGTATTCATGACGTCATACTATAGTGTACGGATGGTTTTTCGGGGCAGTTTTATGACAAAAAAATAGGGATTTTGTCGTAGCGATGCAATATAAGAACTGTGTAATATTGTGAGTAAATCGTACTACTATAGTGAACAACACAGCCAGAGGTTACCCATGATTGTTCGTCATGCCTGCAAAGAAGATTGTGCCGCTATCGGTGAAATTTATAACCATGCGGTGCTGCACACCGCCGCCATCTGGAATGATAAAACTGTCGACACCGATAACCGTATCGCATGGTTTGAGGCGCGTACTCTGTCGGGTTATCCAGTGCTGGTCAGTGAAGAAGACGGAGTGGTGACGGGATACGCCTCATTTGGCGACTGGAGAGCGTTCGACGGATTTCGCCACACGGTGGAGCACTCGGTGTACGTTCATCCCGAACATCAGGGCAAAGGCATTGGCCGGCTGCTGATGACGGAGTTAATCAAGGAAGCCCGCCAGATCGGTAAACACGTGATGGTTGCCGGTATTGAGGCGCAGAACCAGGCGTCAATTCATCTGCACGAAACCCTTGGCTTTATTACCACCGGCAATATGCCGCAGGTGGGAACCAAATTCGGTCGCTGGCTGGACTTAACCTTTATGCAGCTCCAGCTTGATGAGCGCAGCGATCCGGATGCTCTGCCATGAATCAATCGTTGACGTTAGCGTTTCTGGTAGCCGCCGGGATTGGGCTGGTGGTGCAAAACACCCTGATGGTGCGCATTACGCAATCTTCCTCCACCATTCTTATCGCCATGCTGCTGAACTCGCTGGTGGGGATTGTGCTGTTTGTCAGCATTTTGCTGGTGAAAAATGGCCTGGCGGGGTTTAACGAACTGGCGTCAACGGTGCGCTGGTGGACGTTGATCCCCGGCCTGCTGGGGTCTTTTTTTGTCTTTGCCAGTATTAGCGGCTATCAGAATGTGGGCGCGGCAACGACCATTGCCGTCCTGGTGGCAAGCCAGCTGATTGGCGGCCTGGTGATGGACATCCTTAAGAGCAACGGCGTTCCCCTGCGCGCGCTGGTTGGCCCGGTCTGCGGCGCAGTGATGCTGGTGGTCGGCGCCTGGCTGGTGGCGCGGCGCCAGTTTTAACCCTTACAGAATAGTCCCACCCTGCGTAAGGTGGGCATGGCGCGCCTCCGCCTCTTCTTTATGCTGCTTACCATGATGCGCAATCGCGGTACGCAGGCGCTGCTGCTGGCTATAGCGATCTTCACGGCTGAGCTCTGCATCATCGCTTAATTCGATCAGCAGTTCGTTCATGTGAGTAATTACGCTCTCTTCGATGGTGGCATCGACGCGGGCGATAACATCATTTAAATGTGACATTGTCACTCCTTTTCACGTGCCCGGTGGCGCTACGCTTACCGGGCCTACATTTGACACCCGTAGGCCGGGTAAGGCATAGCCGCCACCCGGCAAAATACGATCAGTTCAGCTTCGCTTTCGAGAAATCGCTGCCCATCAGGCTTACGCTGTACCCGGTCACATTGCTGCGGGTCGCGTAGAACGTTTTGCCGTTAGCTAACGCAATCCACGGTGCCTGCTGGTAGAAAATCTCCTGTGCCTGACCATACAGCTTCGCACGTTCGTCCGGGTTGCTGGTCAGTTTGGCCTTTTGCACCAGCTCATCATACCCCTTATCACACCAGCGCGCGGCGTTAGATCCGGTTTTGATGCTGTTACAACCCAGTAGCACATCGGCGAAGTTGTCCGGATCGCCGTTATCAGACATCCAGCCGAACAGCGCGGAATCATGCTCGCCTTTGCGCATGCCGGAGAGATATTCCCCCCACTCGTAAGAGACGATTTTCGCCTTCACGCCCACCTTCGCCCAGTCAGCCTGGATCATCTCTGCAATGCGTCGGGAGTTCGGGTTGTACGGACGCTGAACCGGCATTGACCAGAGGGTCACTTCCGCGCCTTTCTCCAGACCCGCCTGCTTCAGCAGCGCTTTCGCTTTTTCCGGATCGTAGCCGTAATCCTTCAGATCTTTGTTAAAGCCGAGCATGTTCGGCGGGATCGGCGATTTAGCGACCGTACCAGACCCCATAAAGACCGCGTTCACAATGGCCTTTTTGTCCGTCGCGTAATTCAGAGCCTGGCGCACCAGCACGTTATCAAACGGTTTTTTCTCCGTGTTGAACGCCAGGTACCCCACGTTCAGCGCATCCACCGAGTGCAGCGTCAGGTCTTTGTTTTTCTTGATCGCTTCAAACTGCACCGGCGACGGCGCAGGAATGATCTGACACTCGTTCGTTTGCAGCTTCGCCAGACGCGTCTCAACGTTTGGCGTGATGGAGAAGATCAGGTGTTTGGTCGGCACCTCACCGTCCCAGTAGTTCGGGTTGGCGACGTAGCGGATAAGGGAATCCACCTTGTACTGCTGAAGCACATACGGCCCGGTGCCGATTGGCCAGGTGTCCACATTTTCAGGCGTGCCCTTTTTCAGCATCGCGTCCGCGTACTCGGCAGAGAGGATCGAGGCGAAGTCCATTCCCCAGTCGGCCAGGAAAGCCGCGTTGGGTTCGCTCAGCGTGAACTGAACGTGATAATCGTCGATCTTTTTTACATCCTGAATGAGCTTGTCGAGGCCCACGTCATTAAAGTATTCGTAATTACCCTGGGAAACATTGTGATAGGGATGCTTAGGGTCTTTCTGACGCATAACGGAGAAAATAACGTCATCAGCGTTAAAATCACGGGTCGGTTTGAAGTATTTATTGCTGTTGAATTTCACCCCTTTACGCAGGGTAAACGTGTATGTTTTGCCGTCTGGCGAAATGGTCCACGACTCCGCAAGAGAAGGCACCGGCGTGTTTTTTACCGGGTCGAAGTTAATCAGACGGTTATACAGCGTTTGCGAGCTGGCGACAAACGAGGGGCCAGAGCTGGCGATCTGCGGGTTAAACGACTCCGGCGACGCCTCGGAGCAGTAGATAATGGTGTCTTTGTTTGCCGCCCATGCGGCGCTTGCCGGTAGCAGCGCGCTCAGCGCGAGGGCGAGCACGGTTTTCCCTGTAAACATGGTTATGACCCTTTCGGTTTTATTATAGTGAACAGTAATAACAGCACAGACGTTTTGGCCTGACAAATAACGAATCACTATCAGGTTATTCTAAAGCCGTACATTTCGCTGGTTTTAACATCAGCCCGCAGAAACCGATTTGCCTTAAGGTCCATAATTCGTCAAGCACAACCGTCACGATCAATGCCGCAAGAAATCGTCCCTTTTGTCGTCTCCTCCGCCGTTTGCTTGCTTACCTGATTCGCTAAAGTAATGGCGTGAAGAAGTCTACAGGACCAAATCGTGGCAAAAACACTTTTACGCAGCGGTAATCTGGATGATTTTCAGGCCGTTGGCGGCGGCGGACAGGCCGTTTTTGAATCAGCGCTGCAAATCCGCGAAGCGCTTCGGTTGCGCAAACAGCAGGCTATCGTCGATTGCCTGGCCATTCCCCAGGTCAATGACGGCGGCGATCGCGTTGACTGGTACTCCCCGGTTGAGGGAACCGTCTCCAGCTGGAAGGCGGCGGATGAAGACGAGCGTTTTCGCGCCCTGCGCTATCTGGAAAACACGCTCGCCAGCATGGAGTCGCTGAGTAAAAAATGCCTTCAGTCACCGAAAACGGCGCAGCAACTGTTTGGATCTCTGCTCTCTAAAGCTTTCCAGTTTCCCGGTGAAAACTTTGTTTTCCTGGTGGATGGCAAACCGGTGATCTGCTTCTGGGGTTTCGTCAGTCTTAACGAAAACGCGCGCGACGACGTGCTGGACTGCCTGCGCGAATCGTTGGTCCCTGAACCTGAACCCGTGATGATTAACGAACCTGAACCTGAACCTGAGCCAGAACCGGCCCCGGTGGTGACCTTCGAGCAGGCCGACGCGCCGCTTATCACGCCTGTGGCTACCGTCCGTATCACCGAAGATGAGCTGTATACGCCAGAGCCGGTGCGCATGAACGCCGCGCCGCCAGAGCCCGCACCGGCGGCCATACAGAAAAAACGTCGCTCCCCCCTGTGGTTGCTGCCGGTTGCCGCCGTCATTATTGCAGCCATCGCCACCCCGCTGCTCTGGCCAAAACAGGCCCCGATCGCAGCGCCTGTTGCCACACCAGCGCCAGTACCCGTCGCCATTGCTCCGGCCCCCATAAAGACGGTTGAGCCGCTTGAACTGAAACTCCCGCTGCACCAGGCCGAAGTGGTAGAGCCGAAGGTGAAAACGCCTGCCCCGGCAGCCGAACCGGTGGTCATTACCGCGATACCGAAAGATGCGATGGTGATGGAGGCAAACCAGGTCAAAGCGGGGTTAACGCGCTTCCTGAACGGCACCTGGCGCGCGTTTCTCGATGTGCAGGATCCGCTCACCGGCAAACCGCCGTCGCTGCGCTACCAGATCCAGAACAATAAAGGTTTCGCCCGGGTCGTGCATGGCGACAACATTGTCTGCCGGGTAGACGTCTTTTCCGGATTACACAGCAACGGCGAGCTGTTGATCAAAACGCGCGGAAACGCTCGTTGCACCGACGGTTCACGCTATCCGATGCCGGAAGTGACCTGTAAGGCAGGTGCCAGCGACGTGGCGGAATGCACCGCACGTTACGATGCCAACACCGTCGTTCCTCTGACGTTCAAGAAAGCAGGTGTCTGATCCTATGCTGGTTAATCTTTGCGACTATAAACAGAGCGTGACGCTGATTGCTAACAGCGGCGTACAGTTTCTCGATTTTGGCCTGACTCCGCAGGACACCGCCAGCAACGGGCGTTTCGTGCGTAAAACGGCAAATGGCCCGCTGCTGCGCCTGGATTTTGACCTGGTCAACGGCCGGTACACGCTGCCTGCCACCGATGGCGGGAAGCCGGAAGTGGTCAAGCCTGAAAGCACCATTCCACTGCATGACTCCCTGACCGTGCTGGACGGTGTCTGGCTGCCGCTCCCTTTCCTGCGCTTTAACCCGCCGCGGACGTTTGTTGATGGCCCGGATAACTGGGCGCGCGTCCAGGTACGGAAGCTGTCCATGCCCGACGCGGCTGGCAATACGCACCGGGTCACCGTCGCGCTCGACAGCCAGATTGCGGAGCATGCGACGTCTGCCCTGTCGCCGGTTGAAAACGACATTCTTAACGGCACGCGTTTCGCCCTCGCCTGGCGCGACAGTGAGGTTGAGAGTTTCCTCGACCAGACCTGGATTGACGGCTGGCTGCGTGAAGCCTTCACACAATATGCTGACGGGGTTGAAAAACGCGCCGAGCGCGAGCTGCATCAGGCCATGCGCAGCTTTGAATATCAGGCGCACTGGCTCAACCTGCTCTCCATGCTCGGTGAACAACTCACCGTGCCGGAAGTGAAGTTTGTCACCCATACCCTGAGCACCCCTGCCATTCCTGTCGATCTGATCCTTGACGTAGGCAACACCCACACCTGCGGCGTGATTATTGAAGATCATGGTGATGCCAACGACGGCCTGCGCCAGACGGCTGAACTCCAGGTGCGTTCCCTGAGTGAGCCGCAGTTTCTGAATGAGCCGCTGTTTACCAGCCGTCTTGAATTTTCCGAAGCGCGTTTTGGCAAGCAGCACTTCTCGGTGGAAAGCGGCCGGGAGGATGCGTTCGTCTGGCCGTCGATAGTCCGCGTGGGTGATGAAGCGCGTAAGCTGGCGATGCAGCGTCTGGGCACGGATGGCAACAGCGGTATCTCCAGCCCGCGTCGCTATCTGTGGGACGAGACGCCGGTGGTGCAGGACTGGCGCTTTAGCCAGATGAACAGCAAAACTCAGCGCGAACCGCTGGCAACTGCGTTTCCGCTGATGAACCTGATGAACGACGACGGGGAACCGCTCTTTACGCTGCCGCAGGATGAGCGCCTGCCGGTGTTCTCTCCGCAGTACAGCCGCAGCACCCTGATGACGCACATGCTCTGCGAGCTGCTGGCTCAGGCGCTTGGCCAGATTAACAGCGTGGCCACCCGCCTGCGGCTCGGCTTCCCGGCCTCTCCCCGCCAGCTGCGGACGCTGATCCTCACCCTGCCTTCGGCAATGCCGAAACAGGAGCGCGAGATTTTCCGTCGCCGCATGTTCGAAGCCATCGCCATCGTCTGGAAAGCGATGGGCTGGCACCCGCAGGATGAAGATTTTGCCAGCCGCAAGCAGCAGGAAAAAAGCGTGGTGCCGGTCCCTGAGATCCAGATGGAGTGGGACGAGGCCAGCTGCGGCCAGCTGGTGTGGCTGTATAACGAAGCCATTTCCCATTTTGGTGGCCAGACCGAGGCCTTTTTCGCCTCCCTCGCCCGTCCGGATCGCGCGCCTGAGCCTGGCGTCCAGCCGGGGCGTGCGCTGCGCGTGGCCTCGATTGATATCGGCGGCGGCACGACGGATATGGCCATCACGCACTATCAGTTAGATGATGGTTCCGGGAATAACGTCAAAATCACCCCGCAGCTGCTGTTCCGCGAAGGGTTCAAGGTCGCTGGCGACGACACGCTGCTGGACGTGATCCAGCGCTACGTTCTGCCCGCCCTGCAAACCCAGCTTCAGAAATCCGGCATAGCCGATGCCTCCCAGCTGATGGCATCCCTGTTCGGTGACTCCGGGCGGATCGATACCCAGGCGGTCCTGCGCCAGCAGACGGCGCTTCAGCTCTTTATGCCGATCGGTCACGCGATCCTGGCGGCGTGGGAATCGAGCGATGTTGACGATCCGCTGGCCGGGCTGCATGCCACCTTTGGCGATCTGCTTGCGCAAAAACCGACGCGCAACGTGATGAATTATCTCCAGCAGGCGATCGACCATGCGTTGCCTGCCAGCTCAGAACACTTTGATCTGTTCAGCGTCCCGCTGCACGTCAGCTTCCGGGAGATGCGGGACGCCATGCTGGCGGGTCAGTTCACGCTTGCCGCCCCGCTTCATGCGGTATGTGAGGCGATCTCTCATTACAGCTGCGATATCCTGCTTATCACGGGACGGCCAGGCTGTCTGCCCGGCGTTCAGGCCTTGATTCGCCACCTGCAACCGGTGCCCGTCAACCGCATCGTCTGGCTGGATAAATACCAGGTTCATGAATGGTATCCGTTCAGCCAGCAGGGACGGATCGGCAACCCGAAATCCACCGCTGCGGTGGGAGCGATGCTCTGTAGCCTGGCGCTGGATCTTCGTCTGCCGCGCTTTAACTTTAAAGCAGCGGATATCGGCGCGTACTCTACGGTGCGCTATCTGGGCGTGCTGGATAACACGATCAATACCCTGCGGGACGAGAACGTCTGGTATCACGATATAGACCTCGATAAACCCGGCGCGAAACTGGACGCCCGTCTGCACTTCCCGCTGCGCGGCAACGTTACGCTCGGCTTCCGGCAGTTGGCCAATGCCCGCTGGCCCGCGACGCCGCTCTATACCCTGAGCATCAACTCAGCCGAGCTGGCGAAAGCCATTGCGGGCGACGGTGTACTGAACGTGCGCCTGAAGCTGCGTGGCGGCAATAAGCAGGAGGGGCCGGAATCTTTCGAGCTGAGTGATGCCTGGCTACAGGACGGCACGCCAGTGCCGCCGGACGCCCTGACCTTTAAACTGAATACTCTGGCCGATCGCCGACACAGCGGCAGCCACTACTGGATCGACAGCGGGAGCGTATACCTTAAATGACTGCGACGACTGCCACCACTCAGGCCTTAATCGGGTGGATCAACGAGACGCGACAGCACGCCCCGATGCTGGATAACGAAGCCGACGCCCTGCTTGCCCGCCTTAACGCCGCGCGCGCGCGTGAAGAGGCCCTCGAACGTGCCCTTGTCTGCCAGGGCAGCATCGGCTTATACGGCCACTCGCAGGCCGCGAAAGCGCATCTGCTGGCCTCCCTGTGCGGCAGCGACGACGAACGGCTGAACGTTACGCCGGGTCAACGCACGTTTGATTACTTCTCGCATATTAACCCCGGGCATGCGCCGACCAATATGGCCGTGCGTTTCACCAGAGCGACCAGCGAGGTCGCAGACGACGCGTTTCCCCTGCGCCTGAGCCTGGTAACGGAGGCCGAGCTGGTACAGCTGTTTATCGCCCGCACCACGTTGGATCCGCAGATCCGTGCGGTGGATAAATCGGTGATTGAAGCCCGGCTTGAGAAGTGGCGTACGCTGCGTCAGCCGCACAGCGTGCCGGGAATAACGGCGCAGGAAGTCGCGACCGTTGCCCGGTTCTGGCAAACCGTAGTACCCGGCGCTAAGCAGCATATTGATGATGCCCTGTGGCACCAGTTTGCCCTGCTGGTTCCGTCGCTTGATCTCAGCACCCGCGCCAGCGTCTGGTCTCTGCTGTGGGGTGAGCAGCAGGAGTTAACCCAGCAGTGGCTTAAACTCGCCCAGGTGCTGCATCAAACCAGCCATGCCAGCGCGCTTGCGGCGCCGTTGAGTCTGCTGGTGGACAGTTTTGGTCTGCCGTGTGAAGGTTTCCTTACTCACGGGGCCTTTACCGTGCCGGAAGCGCAGGAAACATTGCTTCATCCGGTAAATAACGGCGAGTTGCTTAATGCCATTAGCCTGCCCGTCGATGTGCTGGCCTGCCTGACCCGCGAAGTGGTGCTGCCCGTTGAAAACTGCGTTCTGGATAACGTAGATATTATTGATATTCCGGCCATTTCTGAGGAAAACACGCCGCTGATGACGCAGGCAAAATGCCTGTGGTTGCTGGAGCATTATCGTCAGCACATACAGCCGGATGTCCTGGTTATCTGCAATGCGACGGCCCACCACCAGCAGACGGCAAAAACGGCCAGACTCCTGCAAAACTGGGTCAAAGAGACGCAGCCGGTGGAAGAGTCCGCGTTGCCGGGCCTGGTCTGGGCCATTACCCCTCACGATGCGCGGTTTAACACAAAGCAGAATCTGGACGAAGCGGTGCAACAGTTGCTGGGCCAGCCGGGTCTGCGCTGGGGCACGCTCCAGGCGCTCGATACCCACAGTATGCAGCGGGTAATTGAATGGCTGTCGCAGGCTACCCTTCCAGCACAGCGCCAGAAGCGTCTCCACGCGCTGAAAAGGCTGTTGCAACAGTCTCTTTCGACGCTGATGCGCGCATACGTCGCCCCACTCACTCAGGAGCCAGGCGCAGGGCGGGCAGAGGCCGAAAAAATGGTCCGAACGCTGCAAGGCAGCGCCGCTCGTCATGGTGAACTGCTTGAAGGACTTCTCCCGCCGTTAAATGCGTTTGAGACGCTGCTGACGGTTCACCAGCCCCGTGAGGAACAGGTCAACGGCCTGTTTAACGACGTTATCGATCTGTTTGCGGAAGAGACGCCGGAATATCCAGGCGCGTTGCAGACCAAAGACAAGGCGCGACTGGCCCATAACGTGTGGGTTAACCATCTTCGTCAGTGGTGTCGCAACGACGCGGCCGCCACCCGTCTGGGCCTGGACCCAGAGGTATTGCAGCAAATTGCGGATGTGCTGATCGTTACCAGCTACCGGCTGGATCTGCCGCTGCAACTGCAACGTATTGCAGAAACAGATAAAAGCAGTGCTGCGCAGCTGCATGCCGCGACAGGCAATTTCGTTAGCTGGCTTGGCTATGAACTGACGCCCGTTTCTGAACGGCCTGCAAGCCGGATCCGCAAAGGTCAGCCAATTTTTGTGACGCCAGTTGTGAGCAATGCTTCACCCCGTCTTACCCGACTTGGCGAGCAGCCTGTTCATGCGGCGACAGCCTATGTTTATGACTGGCTGGTTGCGCTCTACACCCGCGCGATTGAGAATGTGGATTATCAGTGCCCGTATGACATTAAGCCTGCTGCGCGGAAAGCCTTGTCTGCCTTGCTGTCTTAATCATTGCAGCCCGCAGCAATGCGGGCTACCCCTTCATGATCCGTTTATGAAGCCAGACAAAGCCTGAGCCAACGCTGACGGGTTTTCCCAGGACATTGAATGGCCCGCATCAGGGATAATTTTTACAGCAACGCCTTTATGTTGCAGGCGATTAAAATCTTCATCAGGCAGGGACCACTCACCAAAAACTAACATGACCGGGCAGCTCAATGACAAAAACAGGTGTTCCCAGTCGGGTTTAACGCCCTTGACCAGGCTCGTTGCGCCGCGCCAGACGGCCCAGGGGGCATTGCTTTGAAGGCTTCCAGACCACGCCGTCGTTTCCGCCCGCAGCATGTCATCATAGCCCTGTTCCAGAAAATGTTGTTCCGTTTGGGCCGCAATTGCCCGGCTGAACATCCCGCCACCCGCATGAAAATTGGGTTCAGACACTATCAGGCCTTTAACGCGTGACTTTAGCAGCGTTGCCGTTTCGATAGCGATACTCCCCCCCATGCTATGACCATAGAGCCAAAGACTATCCAGGCCGAGATGGTCTAACAGTTCAACCACCACCTGCGCCTGTTCACTTGTGCGATAACGGTAGTTGTCAGGTTTGTCACTGTAACCGCTACCGGGGAGATCGATCAGAATGGCTCTGCGCCCCCCGAAACGGGTATCACAGACAATACGAGGATATTCATACGACGATGCACAGCCCAACCCGTGGATAAACACAACCGGGTCACCGAAACCGGGAAGATCCTGCCAGCGCACCGTGCAGCCTGCTTGCTGTGAATAGAAACTGTTCATAAGCACTCCATGTATGACGGACTGTATATTTATACAGCCTCAATGTATGGAATGCTATGTCTGGATGCCGATTCTTGAAGCGTGCTTCAGAAAAGAGAGATTAACAGGGCAACAGGAAAGCTCATCGGCCAGGTAGATCCCACCAGGAATGCGCTCAACAGGCGAATACGTTTACGATCTTTAGACAGGAACCAGGTAATTAATGCGCAGATGGAGGCCATGATTGCGTAGAAAACCAACATCTTTTGATACAACGTCATTCTGTTTACCTGAGCCGAAAAATAACCGCACGCAATATGCGTCATATGTTGACACAGATCAAGTTTTTTCGTTACACAATAACCACTTAATTATTAATGATAATAACAACTGAGTACCTTGTGTAACAACGCCGGGTAAAGCAAAACGGTTATTATTGATAAGATGCATATAGAATGCACTTTTTGGTAAATCCATCCCTGCAGAAAGCAGTCTAATAAAAGCAGGCTTTTAAGGGAGGAAACATGCTACGCATTCCGCAGAGTTGCATTCACACCCGTTCCACGCCTTTCTGGAACAAAGAAACGGCCCCCGCCGGCATTTTTAAACGTCACCTTGATACGGGCACGCAGCCGGGCGTTTACCCTCGCCTGTCGGTGATGCGCGGCGCGGTGCGTTATCTGGGCTATGCTGATGAATTTACACCTGAGCCTGACAGCGAGCTCGTCATTGAAGCGGGTCGTTTTGGCGTTTTCCCGCCAGAGAGATGGCACCACATTGAGGTGATGACCGACGATACCTTGTTCAATATTGAATTCTTTGTTGAACCTGAGGTGCTTAAGTCCCTTTAAGCGTCCGACAACATGAAGGAAACTATTATGTTACGTATTCCTGAAAACTTTGTTCATACCCGCTCGACACCGTTCTGGAATAAAGAGAGCGCCCCAAAAGCGCTTTTTACCCATCACAACACCAAAGCCGGCGTGTACGGTCGGTTGTCCGTCATGCAGGGTGCGGTGCGTTACTTTGGCTTTGCCGATGGCGATGCCACCGAACCCGATCTAGAAGTGATCATTGAGGCCGGTTCTTTTGGCATCTCGCCACCGCAAAAATGG
The DNA here is from genome assembly GCF_014982425.1 of Enterobacter cloacae complex sp. I1M. Taxonomy (NCBI): domain Bacteria; kingdom Pseudomonadati; phylum Pseudomonadota; class Gammaproteobacteria; order Enterobacterales; family Enterobacteriaceae; genus Enterobacter; species Enterobacter cloacae complex sp. I1M. The sequence continues at coordinate 36,849 of NZ_JADCLG010000023.1, forward strand.
CACCGCATTGAGCTACTGACCGACGACACCTATTTTAATATCGACTTTTTCGCGGATCCTGCCGTCACGCTCAGCGGTGCGGGTATCGGTAAAGTGGTCAACACGCATAAGGAGTAAATAATGGGTAAGGCTACCTATACCGTGACCGTCACCAACAACAGCAACGGCGTGTCGGTGGATTATGAAACAGAAGCGCCAATGGAGCTGTTGATTCCGGACGTCGCGGCAGATGTCGTGAAGGATCTGGTGAATACCGTTCGCGCCTACGATACGGAAAATGAACACGAGGTATGTGGCTGGTAAGCTGAATCGCCCGGCACTGCGCCGGGCATGAGGGTTTAGTGTTTAAACATGACATGTCGGACTACCGTGTAATCCTCAAGTCCGTAGACCGACATATCTTTGCCATAACCGGATAACTTCATCCCGCCGTGCGGCATTTCGCTCACCAGCATAAAATGGGTATTGACCCAGGTGCAGCCATACTGCAACCGTGCGCTAAGGCGATGGGCGCGTCCGACGTCTTTTGTCCAGACGGACGAGGCCAGGCCGTATTGCGAATCGTTAGCCCAGTTCAGCACCTGCGCTTCATCCTCAAATTCTGTCACGCTGACCACCGGGCCAAACACTTCTCGCTGGACGATCGCATCTTCCTGCTTCGCCCCGGCCAGCAGCGTTGGCTGGAAGTAATATCCTGCCCCCTCTCTTTTACTGCCACCGGTGACGACGCGGATATGTCCAAGGGCTTTGGCTTCATCCACGGCAGCGCAAACGCGGGAAAGATGCGCTGCGGAGCTGAGCGGGCCCAGCTCCGTTGATGTATCGTCCGGCGCGCCCATTTTCAGGCTGGTAACAGCTGCGCCCAGCTTTTCGACCAGCGCGGAGTAAATCCCCTTCTGGGCATAGATACGACAGGCTGCGGTACAATCCTGACCAGCATTGTAGAAACCAAACGTACGCACGCCTTCAACCACGGCATCCAAATCTGCATCGTCAAAGACAATGACCGGGGCTTTTCCACCCAATTCCATATGGGTACGTTTAACTGAAGATGCGGTATGCCCGATAATATGTTCTCCGGTAGCAATAGAGCCGGTGAGAGAAACCATACGGACTTTTTCGTGCCCGGTCAGCGGATCTCCTACGGTTTTGCCGCGACCAAACAGCACATTGAGCACGCCTGGCGGGAAGATATCTTTCGCCAGTTCCGCCAGCTTCAGCGCCGTCAACGGGGTGATTTCAGACGGCTTGATGACGACACAGTTTCCCGCCGCCAGCGCGGGCGCCAGCTTCCACGCCGCCATCATCAGAGGATAGTTCCAGGGCGCGATAGAGACGACAACGCCAACCGGGTCGCGGCGAATCATTGAGGTATGTCCTTCGAGGTATTCTCCGGCAGCCAGCCCATTCAGGCAGCGGGCGGCCCCGGCAAAGAAGCGAAACACATCGACCACGGCCGGGATCTCATCTCCCTGGACACAGTGCAGCGGTTTCCCGCAATTTAGCGACTCCAGTTGTGCGAACGCGTCAGCGTTGGCTTCTATTACATCAGCCAGTTTCAACAAACTTTCGGCGCGCGTTTTGGGCGTCGTTTGCCCCCACTCAGTGAACGCGCGATCGGCAGCCTGGACGGCAGCGTCCACCTGTGCTGCCGACGCTTCAGCAATCTCCAGCAATACTTCACCCGTGGCAGGATTGTAAACCGCCTGCTTCTCACCCTCGCCGGTCACCAGTTCACCATTAATCAGCAGTTGATTTTGCATAGCATCGTCCTGTTGAAATCGACATAGTTTTCGCTGTCAGCACACGTTCTGGCGGGTCGATGAGTGACAACGTCACGTCACCAATCCGCACTCCCTTACTAAAGGTAGACCGCGCATCATGTCGCTTCAGGAATTTTCATCAAGGTGTGACTGGGGGCAGCATCATTTCGCGAATTAACGCCGCCAGCTGGACGACCGCCTGCTCCTCCCGCTCGCCCCATCCCCATGAGGTATTGAAACGGAAAAACGGTGTCCAGATATTGGAGGTGGAAAACATTTTGCCGGGCGCAATGCTGATTTGATGAATTAATGCCTTTTCACTCAACTGCCCCGCATCCAGCTGTTCAGGCAGTTCCAGCCATAAAAAGTAGCCGCTGTCGTTATGATGGATTTTGACGCCAGCAGGCATATGGCGCAAAAGCGATTGCCAGGCCTGCTGTTTGCGTTCAGCAAGCGTGCGCCGCAGGCGACGAAGGTGGGCGTCGTAACGTTTGGTCGCCAGGTAATCCACCAGCGCCAGCTGCATGGGGGAGCTGGTGGATAACGTACTCATCAGCTGTAACTGCTGAATACGGCGCGCATGTTTTCCCGCCGCCACCCAGCCAATACGGAAACCGGCCACCAGACACTTAGAGAATGAGGAGCAGTGCAACGTCATATCCTGCTTATCCCAGGCCTTTGCCGGAAGCGGCTTTTCGCGGCCAAAGTAGAGTTCGCTGTAAACATCGTCTTCAATCAGCGTGACGTTATGCCGGGTTAATAAGGCCACCAGCTGAGCTTTCTTTTCTGCACTCAGCGTGAAGCCGAGCGGGTTCTGACTGTTGGTCATCAGCCAGCAGGCTTTCACCGGATAATCATTTAACGCCTGCTCAAGGGCACTGAGATCGATGCCCTCACGCACGTCAGTAGCAACCGACAGCGCTTTCAGTTTCAGACGTTCAAGTGCCTGGAGTGCGCCATAAAAACAGGGGTTTTCAACGATAACCCAGTCACCTGGTTCAGTGACAGCCTGCAAACTAAGGTTGAGTGCTTCGAGCGCGCCCGCGGTGATCACAATTTCGTCCGGGGAGATATTCATCCCCTGCTGAGCGTAGCGACGGGCAATGGCATGACGTAAGTCGACGTTACCCGGCGGCAGGTTTTCAATCACACTCATGGCCGTGGCCGTTTTACTGACATTAGCCAGCGAGCGGTTGAGTTGCTGAAGCGGGAACAGGCGCGGATCGGGAAATGCCGAGGCAAAAGGGACAACGGAGGGGTCGCGGCTGGCCTGTAGCACGTCGAAGATATAGGTGTTGATGTCAACTACTTCATCGCGCATCACCTGCGCGGGCGGTGCTGGCTGGTGTGTGGTCGGACGGGCGGCAACGTAATAGCCTGACTGCGGTCTGGCAACAATGCGCCCCTGACTTTCCAGCATCTGATACGCGTGGCCCACGGTCATGAAACTCATGCCGCTGCTTGCCACCTGCTCTCGCAGAGAAGGCAGCTTATCGCCCGGCAACCATACGCCAAGCTCAATCTGCGAGATAATTTGTTGCGCCAGACGCTGGTATTTTTTCATCAGATTCTCCTTATTGCTGACAGTGTATATCAGCAGGAGAAAAAGAGAAAAATTTGCTAACTGTTATGGGAAACGCGGTAGATTACTTGCGGTACTCAGTAATGTGATTCTGAGCAGAACGCGCTGCGGCCAGGTGGTCGAGCGTGATCATCGACGATTTGCAGAAAATGCATTTTGCGCCGAACGGATTTTTGTCAGACACATCAAAAGCTGAGGTGCGGTACTGCGAGCCATGACAGCATGGGCAGCGGAAATGGATATAAGAAGTCATAGGATTCTCCTGTAAACGTAAAAACGTAAATTACTCATGAGCCGATCAGGCAAAAGTTGGTTCGATACAAAACTAATCGGAATGTAGATAAAGACCCAAGAGAGGCTGCGGAGAGGCACAACGTGATGAGAACTGCTTTATAAAACTACGTCAGATATTTATTTGGATTCAAAACCAGAAATCCATTAACGCATGTTGCTGGGGACAAAGCAAGCTGTTTAATGCGTAAAAATCATAAAAAGAAATTTTTTATTCTTCCTTGTTAGCTATATCAGCCAGATAAAGTTCACCTTTTCCCACAACTGTTATAGATAAATTATCAATTTCTGCTTCTGATATCTCATTTTCCCCCTCTTTATCATAACAGCACACCGTTTAACATTGAGGCAGTGCATGTTTGGTCCAGATGCGTTTCATCTTGCGCGAATACAGTTCGCCTTTACCGTATCTTTTCATATTATTTTTCCGGCGATAACCATTGGCCTGGCGAGCTATCTCGCCGTGCTGGAAGGGCTGTGGCTGAAAACAAAAAACCCCGTCTGGCGTTCGCTGTACCATTTCTGGTCGAAGATCTTCGCCGTCAACTTTGGGATGGGCGTGGTCTCCGGCCTTGTGATGGCTTATCAGTTTGGCACCAACTGGAGCGGGTTTTCGCAGTTTGCGGGCAGCATTACCGGCCCTCTGCTGACCTATGAAGTGCTCACCGCGTTCTTCCTTGAGGCGGGGTTCCTCGGGGTCATGTTATTTGGCTGGAATAAGGTCGGGCCGGGGCTGCACTTCTTTTCGACCTGCATGGTGGCACTGGGGACCCTCATGTCTACGTTCTGGATCCTCTCGTCAAACAGCTGGATGCATACACCGCAAGGGTATGAAATCATCAACGGTCAGGTCGTTCCGGTGGACTGGTTTGCCGTGGTGTTTAACCCCTCCTTCCCTTACCGCCTGCTGCACATGTCGATAGCGGCATTTCTCAGCAGTGCACTGTTTGTCGGAGCCTCCGCGGCCTGGCATTTGCTGCGCGGAAACAACACGCCTGCCATTCGCACCATGTTCTCCATGGCGTTGTGGATGACGTTGATCGTAGCCCCTGTTCAGGCACTGGTGGGTGATATGCACGGGCTTAATACCTTAAAACACCAGCCCGCGAAAATAGCCGCCATTGAAGGCCACTGGGAGAATTCGCCGGGTGAGCCTACTCCACTGCTGCTGTTTGGCTGGCCGGATATGGATCAGGAACGGACCCGTTTTAGCCTTAAAATTCCCGCTCTTGGCAGCCTTATCCTGACCCACAGTTTCGATAAACAGGTTCCGGCATTGAAGGAGTTCCCAAAAGACGATCGCCCGAACGCCACCATTGTCTTTTGGTCTTTCCGCATCATGGCCGGTTTAGGGATGTTGATGCTCTTCCTGGGCATGGTGGCGGTCTGGCTGCGTTACAAACAGCGCCTCTACACCTCACGTTCCTTCCTGTGGTTTGCCCTGCTGATGGGGCCGTCCGGGCTGATCGCGATCCTCGCCGGATGGGTAACAACGGAGGTCGGCCGCCAGCCCTGGGTCGTCTATGGGCTACAGCGTACGAAGGATGCGGTTTCCGCACATGGCGATCTGCACATGAGCATCAGCTTGCTGGCCTTCTTCGTGGTTTATACCGCGGTGTTCGGCGTGGGTTACAGCTATATGGTGCGTCTGATTAAAAAAGGGCCGCAGCCTTATGAATCCTTCGCGACTGAATCCGATGGCCGCCCTGCTCGTCCGCTTTCTGCCGTCACCACTGAATTTAAGGAGTAACCGTAATGGGTATCGATCTTTCCATTATCTGGTTCGTGATTATCGTTTTCGCCACGTTGATGTATATCGTGATGGACGGTTTTGATCTGGGGATAGGCATACTGTTTCCGGTAACGCCGAATGCGGACGATCGCGACGTAATGGTCAACAGCGTGGCTCCCGTCTGGGACGGCAACGAAACCTGGCTGGTGCTTGGCGGTGCGGCCCTGTTTGGCGCCTTTCCTCTCGCCTATGCGGTGATCATCGACGCGCTAACCATTCCACTGACAATAATGCTGATCGGGCTTATATTTCGTGGCGTCGCCTTCGAATTTCGCTTCAAAGCGACTCCGGCGCACCGTCCGTTCTGGGATAAGGCCTTTATTGGCGGGTCAATTGTGGCAACCTTCAGCCAGGGCATCACCGTCGGCGCGGTCATCCATGGGTTCAACGTCACCGGTCGCGCTTACAGCGGTGGTCCGTTTGACTGGTTTACCGCGTTCAATCTTTTCTGCGGTGCGGGTCTTGTGGTGGCTTACGCACTGTTAGGAACAACGTGGCTGGTAATGAAAAGTGAAAATGCCCTGCAACAGCGGATGCGTCAGGTATCGAAAGTGCTTCTGCTCCTGCTTCTGGTATTCATTGCGGTAATCAGTATATGGACCCCTCTCGCCCAAGCAGCCATTGCTGCGCGCTGGTTTACGCTGCCAAATCTGTTTTATCTGCTGCCCGTTCCTGCGCTGGTTGCGATCCTGAGTCTGTGCCAGTGGCGCTGCCTGAACGATCCTGCGAGCCATACTCTGCCGTTTATCATGACGTTAGGGCTGGTTTTTCTTGGATTTAGCGGGCTTGGGATCAGCATCTGGCCGCATATCATCCCGCCGGACATTACCCTCTGGCAGGCCGCTGCGCCAGCCCAAAGCCAGGGCTTCATGCTGGTGGGCGCACTGTTGATCATTCCTGTGATTCTGGTCTACACCTTCTGGAGTTATTACGTTTTTCGCGGAAAAGTACAGCATGGGGAGGGTTATCACTGATGCAACAACCTGTATGGAAACGTTTGATGTGGCTTGCCATCATCTGGGGCGGCAGCGTCCTGGCACTGGCCTGCGTAAGTATGCTCTTTAAAATGCTGATGGCCGCAGCCGGATTTAAATCGCACTAATTCACTCACCGGGTGCGTTGCCGCCCGGTCCTTATCTCGCACTTTCAGATAAACCCCATTAACACCCTGGAGGGTATGGTTACACTGAAAAAATATTTACAGCATTGATAGTTTGAGAAGAAAAATGAAAAAGCTCGCGGCAGTAAGTTTAATCAGCCTAGCACTGGCTGGATGCGTTAATCCCGGTAAAGCCTCCGTTCAGACCGATCAGTTAGAGAATCACCGTTTCGTGCTGGAAAACGTTGATGGAAAAGCGGTTAAGGGCCTGAAAACGCAGCCTGAAATTCGGTTCAGCGCGCAGCCCAGTATCAGCCTGATTAACAACATTGCCGTCTCCGGCACAATGTGCAACGGCTTCAACGGCCAGGGAAAATTGTCCGAAGGAGAGTTGACGGTCAAAACGCTGGCAATGACGCGGAAACTCTGCACCGAGCCGCAGCTTAATGAACTGGATCAGACCCTCGCCGATATGCTACGCACAGGCGCTCAGGTAGACCTGACCGAAGACCAGTTAACGCTGGCGACAGCCAACAAGTCTTTAATGTTCAAGCGAGTTGAATAACTCAGTAACTCCCGCACGATCCTACGGCAAGCGACTGCTCACTACAGCGTTTGCCGTTTGGCAACGCGCACATGCCGATAGCGGAGCCGTCGAGCTGACGGGCAACGGAGAGTGACCCTCCGATCATTGCGCAGTTGGCCTGGCCTGAACTGGACATAGCCGCTCGCATACCTGGCGTAACGTGTGCCGCTGTCGCCTGCTGTACAGGTTCATTGCTGCATGCCGACAACAGTAACGCGGCACATCCGACCCAAAATGCAGAACGCATACCTTCCTCCCCATAGTTAAAGCGAAACCTATGCATAATAGGCATCACGCACCGCATCGTCGAGAGCGGATGTGCGTATTTATGCGCTCTGGTAACAATTTCTCGCAATTTTTTATCGCGAATAGCCATCCAGTCATTGATACAGCGCATACCAAGGACACAAAAGCGAAAATCGTAAAACCTGAGCTTTGCTAAAATACACAGATAATATTCAGGGTCTGTCGTCGTTTTACAGGCCCTTCATTTTTGCGCAATGTAAGGGTGTTGTCCTATGCAAACTATTGACGGCAATGGTGCAGTCGCGTCTGTTGCGTTTCGCACCAGCGAAGTTATCGCCATCTACCCCATCACCCCAAGCTCCACGATGGCTGAACAGGCTGACGCCTGGGCTGGTAATGGGGTAAAAAACGTCTGGGGCGATGTCCCGCGGGTTGTTGAGATGCAGTCCGAAGCCGGCGCCATAGCCACTGTGCATGGTGCGTTGCAGACCGGTGCCCTGTCGACCTCGTTCACCTCGTCTCAAGGGCTGCTGTTGATGATCCCCACGCTTTACAAGCTGGCAGGACAATTAACGCCTTTTGTCCTGCACGTCGCCGCACGTACTGTAGCCACACACGCGCTCTCTATTTTTGGCGACCACTCAGACGTGATGGCCGTGCGTCAGACCGGCTGCGCTATGCTCTGCGCCAGCAGCGTGCAGGAAGCACAGGACTTCGCGCTGATTTCGCATATCGCCACGCTGAAAAGTCGAGTGCCATTTATTCATTTCTTCGATGGTTTTCGCACCTCTCACGAGATCAATAAAATCGTTCCGCTGCCGGATGACACCATACTGAACCTGCTGCCGCAGGCTGACATTGATGCCCATCGCGCTCGGGCCCTCAATCCGGAACATCCGGTGATCCGGGGTACCTCTGCCAACCCGGATACCTATTTCCAGTCCCGCGAGGCGACAAACCCGTGGTACAACGCGGTATATGAGCACGTCGAACAGGCGATGGACGATTTTGCCGCTGCGACGGGTCGCGCATATAAGCCATTTGAATATTACGGTCATCCGCAGGCCGAGCGCGTGATCGTCCTGATGGGCTCCGCCATCGGCACCTGCGAAGAGGTGGTCGATGAGCTTCTTACGCGTGGTGAAAAAGTTGGCGTACTAAAAGTTCGCCTCTACCGTCCATTCTCTGCGAAACATCTGCTCGCAGCCCTGCCGGAAAGCGCACGTGCCGTGGCGGTACTTGACCGCACCAAAGAGCCTGGCGCGCAGGCTGAACCCCTTTACCTTGATGTAATGACCGCTCTGGCTGAGGCGTTTAATCACGGTGAACGCGAAACGCTGCCGCGCGTCATTGGCGGGCGTTATGGTTTGTCTTCCAAAGAGTTCGGGCCGGAGTGCGTCCTGGCCGTATTTGCTGAACTGCGCGAGGCAAAACCGAAGCCGCGCTTTACGGTCGGCATTTATGATGACGTGACTAACCTTTCTCTCCCTTTGCCGGAAAACACCCTGCCCTCGAATGCGAAACTGGAAGCGCTGTTCTACGGTCTGGGCAGCGACGGCAGCGTCTCGGCGACCAAGAACAACATCAAAATTATCGGTAACTCCACGCCGTGGTATGCGCAAGGGTATTTCGTTTACGATTCCAAAAAAGCGGGCGGGTTGACCGTCTCGCACCTGCGCGTCAGCGAACATCCAATCCGCTCGGCATACCTGATTTCTCAGGCGGATTTTGTTGGCTGTCATCAGCTCCAGTTTATCGATAAATACCAGATGGCCGAGCGCCTGAAGCCCGGCGGTATTTTCCTGATCAACACCCCGTATAGCGCCGATGAGGTCTGGGCACGACTGCCCCAGGAAGTCCAGGCGGTGCTAAACCAGAAACAGGCGCGCCTGTATGTCATTAACGCCGCGAAGATCGCCCGCGAGTGCGGCCTGGCCGCGCGTATCAATACGGTTATGCAGATGGCGTTCTTCCATCTGACCAATATTCTGCCGGGCGACAGTGCGCTGATGGAGCTCCAGGGGGCGATAGCCAAAAGCTACAGCAGCAAAGGTCAGGAGCTGGTTGAGCGCAACTGGCAGGCGCTGGCGCTGGCCCGCGAGTCGCTGTTCGAGGTGCCGTTGCAGCCGGTCAATACCAGCAGCCCGAACCGGCCGCCAGTGGTGTCTGACGCTGCCCCGGATTTCGTCAAAACCGTTACGGCGGCGATGCTTGCCGGGTTGGGCGACACTCTTCCCGTCTCTGCGCTTCCGCCTGATGGCACCTGGCCGATGGGCACGACCCGCTGGGAAAAACGTAACATTGCCGAAGCGATCCCTATCTGGAAAGAAGAGCTGTGCACCCAGTGCAACCACTGCGTGGCGGCCTGCCCGCACTCGGCCATTCGCGCCAAAGTGGTGTCGCCAGAAGCAATGGCGGACGCACCGGAAAGTCTGCACTCGCTGGATGTAAAATCCCGTGATATGCGTGGCCAGAAATATGTCCTTCAGGTGGCACCAGAGGACTGTACCGGCTGTAACCTGTGCGTCGAGGTGTGCCCGGCGAAAGATCGTCAGGATCCCTCAATCAAAGCCATTAATATGATGTCGCGTCTGGAACATGTTGAAGAAGAGAAAGTGAATTATGACTTCTTCCTCGACCTGCCCGAAATCGATCGCAACAAGCTGGAACGCATTGACATTCGTACCTCGCAGCTCATCACCCCCCTCTTCGAGTACTCCGGGGCGTGTTCCGGATGCGGTGAAACGCCGTACATCAAACTGCTTACCCAGCTTTACGGCGACCGGATGCTGATTGCCAACGCGACGGGCTGCTCGTCAATCTATGGGGGGAACTTGCCGTCTACGCCTTATACCACCGACGCGTATGGCCGCGGCCCGGCTTGGGCAAACTCGCTATTTGAGGATAACGCAGAATTTGGTCTGGGATTCCGCCTGACGGTCGATCAGCACCGCGCCCGCGTAATGCGTCTGCTGGAACAGTTTGCCGATAAAATCCCGGCAGAGCTGAATGACGCCCTGCATGCGGAGGCCACGCCTGACGTTCGTCGCGCACAGGTTGCTGAACTGCGCCACGCGCTTCAGGGTGTTGAAGGGGCTGAACAACTGCTGACCGATGCTGACGCGCTGGTTGAAAAATCTATCTGGCTGATCGGTGGCGACGGATGGGCCTACGATATTGGTTTCGGTGGTCTTGATCACGTCCTGAGCCTCACCGAAAACGTTAACATTCTGGTGCTTGATACTCAGTGTTATTCCAACACCGGCGGACAGGCCTCGAAAGCAACCCCACTGGGTGCGGTCACGAAATTTGGTGAGCATGGCAAACGAAAGGCGCGTAAAGATTTGGGCGTCAGCATGATGATGTATGGACACGTCTACGTCGCGCAGATTTCGCTGGGCGCGCAGCTTAACCAGACGGTGAAAGCCATTCAGGAAGCGGAAGCGTATCCTGGCCCGTCGCTGATCATCGCCTATAGCCCGTGTGAGGAGCATGGCTACGATCTGGCGCTTAGCCACGACCAGATGCGTCAGCTTACCGCAACCGGCTTCTGGCCACTGTACCGCTTTGACCCGCGCCGTGCCGATGAAGGAAAATTACCGCTGGCGCTGGATTCCCGTCCGCCTTCAGACGCCCTTGCCGAAACCTTACTTCAGGAGCAGCGTTTCCGCAGGCTGAACGCTCAACAACCAGAAGTAGCAGAGCAGCTATGGAGGGACGCGGCAGCGGATCTTCAGAAGCGTTATGACTTCCTTGCACAGCTGGCGGGGAAAGCGGAAAAATCAACCAGCGAATAACCGTTATGCCCGGCTTGTCCGGGCATTTTTTTGCCATAAAAAAGCCCGATGCACGTGCACCGGGCTAATCCAGAAGTTCGGTGAAAATTGCCTCAACGTTCTGAACAATATTCACGTGAATTATGGATGAAAAAATCTTAAAGGCATATAACGCCATGGAGAATACCTTCTTTACCACTTAATTAATAATTTTTATTTTGTATCGATTATAACGATTAATTCACGGCATCAATTGTTATTTCAAACGCATCATTTGCTTTAGATTTTACTCAACCCGTAACAATTATATTTTATTCATCAGCCCTCTGTGTGATTTAGCATGGGACAGCTTTCCAGCCCGGAAAGTTCACTAAGCAATAAAAAAATAACTGCAAAGGAATAATCAAAATGCAAAGAAAAGTACTGGCACTGATGATCCCCGCTTTGTTAATGGCTGGAGCCGCTCACGCAGCTGAAATTTATAATAAAGACGGCAATAAACTGGATCTGTATGGCAAAGTAGATGGTCTGCATTATTTCTCTGACGATGCGTCAAAAGATGGCGACCAAACTTATATGCGTCTGGGTTTCAAAGGTGAAACCCAAATCAACGACATGATGACCGGTTACGCGCAGTGGGAATACAACATTCAGGCAAACAACACCGAAGGCTCTGACAATCAGTCCTGGACGCGTCTGGCCTTCGCGGGTGTGAAGGTAGGCGACTACGGATCCTTCGATTACGGCCGTAACTATGGCGTCCTGTACGACGTAGAAGGCTGGACCGATATGCTGCCAGAATTTGGTGGCGACTCTTATACTTATGCCGATAACTTTATGACCGGTCGTGCAAACGGCGTGGCGACCTACCGTAACACCGACTTCTTTGGTCTGGTGCAGGGTCTGAACTTCGCGGTGCAGTATCAGGGTAATAATGAAGGTAATAACTGCGATGAGAATTTCTGCTCTACCAATGAAGGGACCAACAACGGTCGTGATACACGTCATGAAAATGGTGACGGTTACGGTATCTCCGCAACCTATGATTTCGGCATGGGCTTCAGCGCAGGCGCGGCATATGCTTCATCTGACCGTACTAACGATCAGGTAAATTACACTACTGCGGGAGGTGATACTGCGGATGCATGGACCGCAGGCCTCAAATACGATGCCAACAACATTTACCTGGCTGCAATGTATTCCGAAACCCGTAATATGACGCCGTACGGCGACAATGCAGATGCGGTTGCAAATAAAACCCAGAACTTTGAAGTGACCGCACAATATCAGTTCGATTTCGGTCTGCGCCCGGCTGTTTCCTATTTACAGTCCAAAGGTAAAGATCTGGGCAATGGTCAGGACGATAAAGACCTGGTGAAATACGCTGACGTCGGTGCTACCTACTATTTCAACAAAAACATGTCCACCTATGTTGATTATAAAATCAACCTGCTGGATGAAGATGATTCATTCTACAAAAACAATGGCATCGGTACGGATGACATCGTAGCGTTAGGTCTGGTTTACCAGTTCTAATCCCGTTAGCCCGCAGCGATCTGCGGGCTAATTTTATCTCTGTTTCGCCTGTTCTTTGCGAAAAGAGAGATAGCCAATTACCCCGCTGTCGCCATCCATAGGGTGATTTATCCCATCCATTACCGCCACTTCCGGGAAGTCGAATGGCGTAACATTTTCCAGACAGGCGACATTCACACCATATTCATTGGGATTGGAACGTCGTTGATGGAACGTGTAAATACCGCAAACCGAGCAGAAGAAATGGCGCGCCGTGCCGGTGTTGAAACGGTACTCTGTGAGCGTGTCCGCGCCCTGCGTCACCTTAATACCCGTCAACGGCGCGGAAACCACTACTGCCCCGCGCATCCTGCAAAACGAGCAGCTACATCGCCGTGCGGTATTCAGGCCGTCCGTCAGCTCAACAGTGAATTTCACCGCCCCACAATGACACTGTGCATGACGAATTTCAGCCATCGCTTATACCCCTTTTCTCACTAACTCAGCCGCTTTTAAAAAGACCTCATCTTCGACACCATCCCCCTTCTGCCTGCCGAGCCTCACCAGCTCATCGACAATACTTTCACGGTTGATGATCTTCTGCGCTGAAACCAGCCCGATAACGGCGGCACCAATCGCCAGCCCAACTAATCCTGTCTGTTCGTCTTTATTTTTCATAGAAGCGCTCCATTGTTCCCCTCAAAAGCGTAGCAGGAGAACTGTAAAACGTGCTGGAACGCGGGGAAGAGGTCGGTGCTTTATCTCACCTTCTCGTCCGGCAAAACAGGGGGTTCTGAGCGGGTATCGGAATATCGTGAATAGCGTTGCGCATAGCGAGGCCGTAATGGGTGTTAAAACCGCCTTCGTAAAGGCGGCTGGTCATTACTCTGGATCTTTATCGCCTGATTCAGGCGCTGAGCCAGGATCATCTTTCGGTTTTCTTCCATCCTTTTCCGGGTTATCCGGGCTGGGATTATAATCAGGATGGTCACCATTAACGGGACGGTCAGACATTTTCACCTCCGTTTTTACTGCGTAAGCTGTAAGTGTAGACAACCCGTTAGTCTTAACCAAACTTCTTTGAGGGGCTCATTTGTAAATCGTGCTGGCATTCGGCGCTGCAATCCGTACCATACACGACACACTTTCGCATGCTGGTTTTTACCGGTAGCCGCAAACCCCTCTTTTATCGCTAACCAGATGGGGCACGTAAATGCGCAGATGGTGTATGAAATCTATGCTACATGGATAGAAGAGATGAACACGAAGCTGACGCTTTGAAATCGTTTTCTCACCCTTTGCCCCATTTGAGATCTGAGTAACGAATAGATGCAACAAAATCAAGAGATTAACAAGAAAGAACAGTACAACCTGAATAAACTGCAAAAGCGACTGCGCCGTAACGTGGGCGAAGCCATTGCAGACTTCAACATGATTGAAGAAGGCGATCGCATCATGGTCTGCCTGTCGGGCGGTAAAGACAGCTACACCATGCTGGAGATCCTGCGCAATCTACAGCAAAGCGCACCGGTGAACTTTTCCCTGGTCGCGGTTAACCTCGATCAGAAACAGCCAGGATTCCCGGAGCATATCCTGCCGGAGTACCTTGAGAACCTGGGCGTTGAGTACAAAATCGTAGAAGAGAATACCTACGGCATTGTAAAAGAGAAGATCCCTGAGGGCAAAACGACCTGCTCGCTTTGCTCACGTTTGCGTCGCGGCATTCTGTACCGCACCGCAACCGAACTGGGCGCCACCAAGATTGCGCTTGGTCATCACCGGGACGACATTCTGCAAACGCTGTTTTTGAATATGTTTTACGGCGGCAAAATGAAGGGAATGCCACCGAAGCTGATGAGTGACGACGGCAAACACATCGTGATCCGCCCACTCGCCTACTGTCGCGAGAAAGACATTGAGCGTTTCTCTCAGGCCAAAGCCTTCCCTATCATTCCGTGCAATCTGTGCGGCTCACAGCCGAACCTGCAACGTCAGGTCATTGGCGACATGCTGCGTGACTGGGATAAACGCTATCCGGGCCGCATCGAAACCATGTTCAGCGCCATGCAGAACGTGGTGCCTTCGCACCTCGCCGATGTTGAACTGTTCGATTTCAAAGGGATTAACCACGGTTCAGAGGTAGTGAATGGCGGGGATCTGGCGTTTGACCGCGAAGAGATCCCGATGCAGCCTGCTGGCTGGCAGCCAGAGGAAGAGGATGCGCAATTCGATGAACTGCGCCTGAACGTGGTGGAAGTGAAATAACCTGACTGCGTCTCAGACAGTGCTTCTGAGACGCTTTTTTCCCTTACTTCAGCAGCCGAACGCGGCAGGTTTTCCCTTTAATCTTCCCGCCCTGCAACTGTTTCCAGGCCTTATGCGCAACCGACTGGCGAACCGCTACATAGACATGTGCAGGATGGACCGTGATCTTGCCAATATCTGCCCCGTCGAGACCAATATCCCCTGTTAACGCCCCCAGAACGTCACCGGGACGCATTTTGGCTTTTTTTCCGCCGTCGATGCACAGGGTGTCCATTTCCGCCGCCAGCGGAGCGATGCTGATATTACCGGGGGCATTCACCCAGTTGAGTTTCAGTTGCAGCATTTCCGCAAGAATATTAGCGCGCTGCGCCTCTTCAGGCGCGCAGAAGCTGATCGCGAGACCGCTGTTACCCGCACGCGCGGTACGCCCGATGCGGTGGACATGCACTTCCGGATCCCATGCCAGTTCGAAATTCACCACCAGTTCAAGCGATTTAATATCCAGGCCACGAGCCGCCACATCCGTTGCAACCAGCACGCGAGCGCTGCCGTTAGCGAAACGCACCAGCGTCTGATCGCGATCGCGCTGCTCCAGATCGCCATGCAGCGATAATGCGCTCTGTCCGGCATCATTCAGGGCATCGCACACCGCCTGACAATCTTTTTTGGTATTACAGAACACCACGCAGGACGCTGGCTGGTGTTGGCTAAGCAATTTTTGCAGCAGTGGAATTTTGCCCTGCTGCGACGTCTCGAAGAACTGCTGCTCAATCGCTGGTAACGCATCGACAGTATCGATTTCAATGGTCAGCGGGTTCTTCTGCACGCGCCCGCTGATCGCCGCAATCGCCTCTGGCCAGGTGGCAGAAAAAAGCAGCGTCTGACGCGTGGCGGGCGCAAAGCGGATCACGTCGTTAATCGCATCGCTGAAGCCCATATCCAGCATGCGGTCAGCTTCATCCATCACCAGCGTTTGCAGTGCATCGAGTGAAACGGTGCCTTTTTGCAGGTGATCGAGCAGACGGCCCGGCGTTGCCACAATGATATGCGGCGCGTGCTGAAGGGAATCGCGCTGCGCACCGAACGGTTGTCCGCCGCAGAGCGTTAAAATTTTAGTGTTAGGCAAAAAACGCGCCAGACGACGCAGCTCACCCGCGACCTGGTCGGCCAGCTCGCGCGTCGGGCAGAGTATCAGGGACTGGGTCTGAAACAGGGTTGCATCAATATGCTGCAACAGGCCGAGTCCAAATGCAGCCGTTTTTCCACTACCGGTTTTCGCCTGCACGCGCACATCCCGGCCTTCAAGGATAGCTGGCAGCGCGGCGGCCTGGACAGGGGTCATAGTGAGGTAACCCAACTCATTCAGGTTTGTCAGTTGGGCTTCAGGCAGAACGTTCAGCGTGGAAAAAGCGGTCACAATATACTCTCATGGTAATGATTGCAGTCAGATGGCGCGTATCCTCGCAGATCTCCGCTAACGATGCGACAATTTAATCGGTTCTTCGTCCGGTGGCGGATCCGGCATCGGCTGCGGACGCGGGATGGGATCGGGAATTGGGGTCGGATCGGTGGGCACCGGATCGGACTGCCATGTGTTCAGGCGTTGCAAGGCAAGTAGCATACTCATCTTTCCCTCCAGATTAGGGTGCTTACCCTAAAGGGTAGACGCAGATAAACAGGAGGCAAAAAAAAGCCGACTATGAAGTCGGCGTCGTACGAATCAATTGTGCTATGCAGTAATTCAAAAAAAGGAAGTAAGACAATATGGAGCGCAACGCCCATCGCTTGACGTTGCATTCACCTGCGGGAGTAATATTGCACCTAACATGGTCTAAGTTTATTGACTTCGCTCAATTAAAATGTCGTTTTGAAGCAGTCGCAGCATTAGAAAATGCGTAAATTTACAGCCATTTACTACGATGCAACCACCATGCAACACCCCCAATCAAAACCACTAACATGACGCAAAACGTGGTGAAGCCATAGTGATATTCACCGCCGGGGATCCCCCCAAGATTGACGCCAAACAACCCGGTTAAGAACGTACTCGGTAAAAAGACCATCGCCATCAGCGACATGGTATAGGTTCTCCTGGCTAATGACTCCTGCATTACCTGTGCTATCTCATCCGCCATGACCGCCGTTCTGGCGATACACGAATCAATTTCGTCCAGACCACGTCCCAGCCGGTCAGCAATATCCTGCATTCTGCGACGCTGATCGTCATTCATCCAGCTCATGCGTTCGCTGGCCAGTCTCGCATAGACGTCGCGCTGCGGGGTCATATAGCGGCGCATAACAATAAGCTGTTTTCGCAACAACGCCAGAAAACCACGTGGGGGAATTTGCTGATCGAGCAGGTTGTCTTCCAGATCGATGATTTTATCGTGGAGTTCTTCAATAAACTCGCTGGCATGATCGGTCAGCGCATCACATACATCCACCAGCCAGCTTCCGCAATCCGTAGGCCCCGTGCCCTCTTTCAGATCGTTAATGACGTCATCCAACGCCAGCACTTTTCGCTGACGGGTGGAAACAATCAATCGTTCATTCATGTAGACACGCATTGCCACCAGCTGATCTGGACGCTCATCCGTACTGCCGTTTATGCAACGCAGTGTTATTAACGTCCCCTCACCCATCCGGCTGACGCGAGGTCTGAGACTTTCTCCCGCCAGCGCATCCCGAACGTTGTTGGGCAATAGCGGCGTGGACGCGAGCCACTCGGCGCTGTCCGGGTGCGTGTAGTTGAGGTGCAGCCAGCATGGGTGTTCGTTGTCGATGTGATCCTGATCTTCAAGCGGCCTTGCGCCCCCGCGCCCATCAAGTACCCATGCAAAAACCGCGTCAGGTACGTTAACTTCAGACCCTTTAATGCTCTCCACAGCGCCTCCACCGATTTATCTCTTTCGGTGTCAGTCTAGCTTTCGTCGAGGGTTAAGCAATAATTATGTGAGGCATCATCCTGAATATGCTCAGGAATTCACCACCCATTCGCGGCTTATTAACGCATTATCAGCCTGGTACTCGTTCTTCAGACGGAAATTACGTGTTCGTGTCTGAAGTTCAATCACCTGATTGCGCAACACATCTGACGAACCGTTCAGTTCTTCAACCATCGACACATTGCTCTGTGTTACGCGTTCCAGCTCTGACAATGCCAGCGTGATTTGTGAAATCCCTTTTTCTTGTTCCGATGTTGAGGCGGAAATTTCATCCATCAGTCGGCTCACGTTGCCCGAGCCGGTAACGATGTCGTGCATGTTTTTTTCAGCTTCAGAGACTACGTTAACGCCCTGCGTCACGTTATGGCTGGTGACTTCAATCAATGACTTAATATTTTTTGCCGCTTCGGCGCTACGATGCGCCAGGCTTCTGACCTCACCAGCGACCACTGAAAATCCTTTTCCATGGTCGCCCGCTCTTGCCGCTTCAACGGCGGCGTTAAGCGCCAGAATATTGGTCTGAAAAGCGATACCGTCAATCAGCGAGATAATCTCTGTCATTTGCTGGGCGCAGTCGGTAATTGATTGCATATTGTTCGCGACCTGCCCCATTAACTCTCCGCCTTTACGCGCCTGCAACGTCGCGATATTCGCCTGTTCGCTGGCTAAACGGGTATTGTCGGCATTATTTTTTGTACTTGCAGCCATCTCTTCCATGCTGGCTGCCGTTTGCACCAGCGAAGCTGACTGCTGTTCTGTTTTAACGGAAAGCTGCGCGCTGCGTGAAGAAAGCTGATCTGACAGGGTCATCGCGGTTTGCGAGGAGGCGCGGATCTCACGGACCAGCGTTGCAATGTTGCTGGAGAGACTATTAATGCCCGGGATCAGTCGTCCCGCACAGTTGTTGCCGAATTCAGGGATCGACACGCCGAGATTGCCTGACGTCACTTCTTCAATACTTTTTTTCACAGTATTGATCGGCGTCACAAGATATTTTGTCATATACGCCCAGAGTAAAATTAAGGCGATACATTGTACGATAATGACTGCAATAAAAAGCGAAAAACTCCCTGAAAATAGCGCTATAACTCCATCACTTACCAAAAACACACATAAAAGGAAATAGACAATGAAGGTTCTGACACTAATATTTCTTAGCATAGTTTTTCCTACGACTTTATATTTTTGTGGGCTCTAAGGTTTATAGCATTGCCACAGTATTTTGTCCTCACGTTCGTCGTTGGTTTGTTGTTTTGCAGTTTGATTTGAGCAGTTTCGCTTAAGGCAGATAAAAAGCATGATATACGGTAAATATCCAGCTTGTAGTTTGGTTACCGCCCCCCCTTAAATATTAGCACTTACCTATTTAAGAAGGAGTACCGTAGGGCAACATTGTTTAGTCATGCTTAATAAGTTAACGTAGTTAATATATATCAACTACGTTACCGTGACCTCCCACCAGGCTGGCTTACGTTCAGGCCAGACAGTCGACTGACTGGAAAAAATAGTCCTCCGTCATGAGAACATTCTCTTTAACACTTTGATGTCCGCGACGAATATACCAGCCTGTTTCAGGCGCCATGCTTAAATGGTATATCCTCTCCCCCGATATACTGCCGGGGGCATTAATGCACATTGTCATACACCCCTTCTCTGATCCCCTGATGATCTGTTCTGGCATAATGCTGACGCTGCGATCTCCATTTCGCAGAATGACAGTCGTGATGACATAACGACATATACTGCTACTGAGGCTGTAGCCGACCGTACTCAAATCGGTGATATGCTTTTGGGATAACAGGACTTCAATACCAGAACCCTCAAACCAAACAATAATTTGCTGTGCAAGATCATCCATCCGCTGACAAAAAACCCTGACTTCGGCTTCAGCCGAATTAATATGAATCGGTTTATTTACGTTATTCTGCTGCACTTTCTTAAAAAAACGCTCTCTTACTGACATGTTAACTCCGTGTTTTTCGCCAGTCTTATTGTTCTTTTTTGTGCTTCAGCAGGGCGTAGCTAACAATCAACTGCTGAAGATGTTGTTCGACCTTGTTTTGCTGCGCTGCTGACCGGGGTTGCCCGGCAGGTAGAGTGGAAAGCAGACGAAGCTGCTCCTCAAGCGGTATGGTTTGGCTAAATGACTGCGACATGGCAAACACGTCTGATTTCAGTTCACTCACCGTCATGTACTTCCCCTTCTGTTCATCCAGTGCGTTCAGCTTGTTCGTCAACTGCTGCAACTGCGCCATACCCTGATGCCATCCATTCAGATCTAAATCTGCTAGCGCAGCGATACTCATCTGTTTCTGCCAATATTGCGCCAGGGGTTTGGCTTCTTCCGGCCACAGCGTCAGCGCCTGCTGCACCAGACGGTCGCCGAAGCTCACTGCCCAGTCTGGTTTCAACTGTAAAAGCTGCGCTAACAGCTGTTGTGTCTTGCCAATCCCCGGTTCCGGTGACGGTGACGTTTGTTGCAGCGCCTCTAATTGCCCTGTAGATAGCCCTTGAGGTAGAGGAGCCAGAGCCGCGGCTAGCTGCGCTTGTGCCGAATCTGGCGCATGCAACATCTGCCATCCTCCTGCGACGACACTGGCTGCCACCAGCATGGTCAACATACCAGCAGCAAATGGCTTCCAGAGTTTCATCGACACCGGAGGTTCTTTAACCACCCCAACGTTCAGCACCGGCTCGGGCTCAACCACATAAACCCATTTACTACGCTCAGTCGGTTCGACGAGGTGAATTTCCGTAGCACCCAATGCGTCACCGTGCAGACTCATGTCCGTATTTTCGCTCTTTTCCAGACGCACTGCTGCGTTCTGCATCATCGTGCGCAGAGCATCAAGCTGAGTAGCATGCTTGAGTTCCAGACGCTGCAAGACGTCCCCCAAAGCGTTCAGATGCTCTTCAGACTGATACAGCTGCCCTAAGTCGGCGTACGTCAGCGATAGCGTTCGTACTACCTGTTGCAGGCGCTTGCTGAGTGCACTGAGGATTTCGATTCGCGCATGGACAGGCTGTGGCCAGAGGTTTCCCCACTGGCGGGCTACCAGTGCAGCAAGTAACGCAAGCCCCTCATTCATACCGTACAATCCGGCCAGATGCGTACGGGCGAGCGTATACCAGGCAGCCGTTTGTAGCTCCACACCGTTATGCCCGAACAGTGACAGACAGAGCGTTTCCGCGTGTTGCCAGTTCACATCCGGGCGTGCCGGATGGGTGAGCTTGTTCATTTCTTCGCGCAAGGCAGCGTAACCCGCAAGCGTGCGCGGATCCCCGCCGGTTTTAAGTTGGCGTTCAGAATTTATTGTCATAACTGTTTTAACCTGAGTAATAACTAGATGGCGGCACGTGCATCGAGGTATTGCTGTTGTTTCAGATGACGGATTAATACCCTGCCCTCCGGCATAAATTCCGTACCATATCGAACTAACCCGACCCCCTTCAGCTCCGCGTCAATGGCGTAGCGAAGCTCACCGGCCTGAATCTGTTCCTGCATCACCACGTTAATTCGATTCAGGCGCGGCTCATATTTCAGCAACACGGCCGACAGTGTGGTGATCAGCTGATGGGCGGTTCCGGGCATCCCCTGGAGGATTTTTGTCATATCCGGCAGGCCGTAGTCCGGCAGGTGAGCCAGCGTACCAGCGCGGCAGTTGAGGATGCGCTGCATATTATCGAGTACTGATAAAATCACCTGATTCTGTTCGCTGACCTGGTTGAGGTTCAGGCCACCTGAGAAATTGCCGCTCAGCATTTCATACAGCGATGGCGTATTATGTCCCTTTGGCATAAGTCATCCTTCAATGGCTGTAACGTCAGGTGGTTATTCCCGGCCTCCAGAATGCGCGGCTTATCCGGATCGAGATCTTCACGTTTTAGAACCTGCTTCCAGGTATTGTTGTCCAGGTCCGGGTGACGAAACAGGCCGACTACCGCGACAAACTGCGTTTCTTCTTCCATTGGCATATCAAGATTTGTATCACCACCCGGTTTTACGACCACATCTCGGGTCGTCAGCAGGTCGGCTTTCAGGATGGTTTCGCCATCTTTCAGGAGTTGCTGGTAAACCGTTTTATCGAAGATTTTACGGTCTTTCAGTTGATAGACGCGGACTACCACCGGCTCGGAGAGTGAGTTATTTTCGCGGGAATCGGTGTTTAACGCTTCACGCGCCGTGAAATCCAGGTGCAGCATCTTAATTTTTTTGTAGAACACGGAGTTAAATGCCGATTTGGTGCCATCAGTGATGCCCTGCGTCACCCCGCACCCCGTCAGGCTGAATGCCAGCAGAGCAGGCAGCAAGCTCGCGTGTTTAATTGAACTTGTACGTAACACGTCGGTTTCCTTGTTGTGATATTGCCGGCTTCAGGCCGGTGTAATAGCCCAGTTCCGTCGTAAAGGTCGGTGGGATATCGTCTGTAAACTCCCCCTCATCAGCCCCCAGCACGCCGTTCATCCCGAGCCAGAAAGGGCCTTCACCAAGCGGCGGAACGGCAAGAAGTCGGGTCCGGGTGGTCAGGGTGAGTTTTGCCTTAAAACGCCAACCGAGCCAGACACGAATCATCACCATAAAGTCCTGATACAGCAGACCGTCCGGCTTCCAGCCCTGTGCCTCCTGTTCATTATCCGTCCTAAGCGCAACCAGCAGTTGGCTACCCGCATCCATCGCTTCGTCACCCAGTGGTGTGTTGCCGTCCAACAGAAAATCGTCATCACCGTAAAAGCCCAGTGGCTGACCAATTTCCACCGGCCGCAGGCAGTACGGGCTAACCTTAACGGTGGTTTCCGGGGCCAGCAAAGTCACCAGCGCCTGCATCCCCTCCTGAGTTTTGCCCGGTTGCTGTAGGACACCCAGCAAAGCCAGAAAACGGGATACCGGTGTGGCAATGTGGTCTGCTGTGCCGGGAATACCCAGCCCCACCAGACCCAGCAGTGACTGCGAGATGCTGTCTGTACCACCGGGTTCAAAGGTGGCAGGATAAGAGTATTTACGCCAGATACGGTAAAACTGCGTCAGAATGCGATGGCTGAAGATATCCAGAAAACCCTGTAGTGCATAATGCCCTTCCCGACGCTGAGCGATGTCATCGAGATACGCCGTCGGCAAGGGTGAGTCGACACCGTACATTCCCATAAAGGTCGTGCGGATGAGTGGTGGCCGGCTGTCATCCTCCTCATCATATTCCACGGCTTTCATCTCACTGGCCGGAAATCCCATCCCCGGATGTGGGGCAAAGCGTACCGGATCATCCCCCGGGTGACTGGTCGAGCCCATCAGCGGCCTGCCCGGGTTACGCTTCTCCAGTAACTGGCATAAACGGTAAAAGTTAATGCGATGCAGGTCGGCTTCCAGCCGTGGGCTCAGCCGGGAATACGGCGATTGTGCTTCTCTTCCCATTCCAGGCGCTCTCCGGTAGGTTGCAGGATGATAATCAGTCGGTTAAACAGATAAATGTCGGTGTAGAGCGCAAAGAAACGACTCAGCATCTCGCCAAACAGGCAGATGTCACCGCGCCCGGCAAAGCCATGGCTGTCCAGGGTCACCTCAATCTGCACGCCGCGCACCAGATAGCCCTGCTCAAAGCGTTCGGTTTCACTGTGCTTCACGTCAATGATGGCTTCCAGGCGGCGACGGTTCATCTCGCTGTCGGTCCATTCATACAGCGCCAGGGTACCGCGCAGCACGTCGGCATTATCCATCATCGACAGAAATCCGCTGCCAAGGTGACTCAGCACGCGCCAGTGGAAACGGTCCTGCGCCGGTGGGTAACAAGGTAGCGTCGGCGCGCACAGGTTGCGCACGGCAATGCTGACCGAAGTGGTTTTCATCACCGTATCAAGCACGGTGCTTTGCAGCGCACGTCGTGGCAGTTGACCGTTTGTGCCGGTGAGCGTCAGCGACAGGCTTTCGTCTTCCGGGACGGTATGATTATTAAATGCTTCGCCGCCAAGAATGAGCCAGGTGTTATGCAGGCCGGACGGACCGCGGCGCACGCGGGTGTGGTAGTAATATTCCGGTGCTTCATGACGCATCATTCCTCCCTTATGACGGAAGCTCGAAAACGGCACGTAGGTATGCTGACTCGACGACATCACCGAATCCACGGTATATATCTCGGTATGGCCATCCTGCACGCGCATCGGGCGCAGCATGTATTCGGTTTGCAGAGAATTGAGCGTCAGCGGATCGGATTCCAGCGGAAACAGGTTAATGACCGGCACGCAATTCAGGCGCAGGTGCTTTTCGGTAAAGCTGAAGTCATGCTCCCAGCGTTCCGCCAGCACCACGTCGATTTCAAACCAAGGAAGCTCAGAAGGAAAGATCACGGCCTCCAGCCCGCGCAGCCCCATGAACATAAATTTCTCGCGGAAGGTGAAGTACTCCAGCAGCAACTGGTAACCGCTGAAACTGCTGTCCCCCTTCGGCCACAGCCTGTCATCATCACCAAACCCCAGTGCGGTGAAATACCCGTCCATCGGCCTTCTGTCTACGTCACCTGGCATGCGCAGCCACAGACGCGCCGTATTCATGGTAAAAGCTTCATGCATAGCGCAGGCCAGCGGTGCGTCAGCATTGAAATAGAACGGGATCTGGCTGAGATCGACACGGCTCCAGTCAGCAAGATGGCTACAGCTGAAGCGCAGGCTGATGACAGAGCGCCCGTCAGGATCAGTCGACAGGCGGGCATGCTCCAACGCCAGTGGCTGAAGGGTTATCTCTTTAGTTGTGGTGTAGCGACAACGCGTGCCTTTTTCACCGATCGGCCGCGAATTGACCTCGAAACCTCTGGCAATACGCATCGGTTCTTTCATCTCACGCCAGACAGGAGTGAACTCCACCACCGACATCGAGGGAATGGTGCGCAGGTAATGCGGCCACAACAGGCTGACCAGCCCTTCGGTCAGTTCCGGCAGGTCGTCGTCAAGCTTCTCGCGCAGGCGGCCCATCAGGAAGGCAAAGCCCTCGAACAGGCGCTCCACGTACGGGTCGCGCGCGCCCGCCTTATCGAGATTGAGCATTGCTGCCTGCTCAGGGTGAGCGCGGGCAAATTCTTCGCCGGCTTCCAGCAGGTAGCGCATTTCAGCGTCGTAATAACGCAGGGTTAAATCATCCATAAGAACCTGAATAAATGTGTTTTAAAGGTATGTCAGTCGCTTTACCCGCAAAGCACCGCACAGCCTGCCGGGTCAAGCGCAATCAGGCCCGCCAGAAGCTGGTCCATCTCTGGCTGAAGCCGTGACTTATCGGTTTCACTGCGGGCGGCTTTCATGCGCAGCAGTCGGAGGCGGCGTGATTTCACTTCAAACAACAGCGCTGGCGTCCACTGAGTGAGGGTGATGGCCTGTGCTGCACCGTCAAGCTCACCCAGCAGATGCAGCGCCAGTTCATTCTTACCCTTCTGCTCCGCCACACGTGCCATCAGCAGACGCACCAACCATTTGTCTTTTGTGGTGTCGGTGCCCGGGCGCGTTTGCAGCCAGTGGAGTGTGGCATCCAGACCATCCGTGTCCGCTTTCTCCAGCGCTTCCGGCTCGAGGGCCAGAATATCGTTGTCCGTCTCACTGACAGCAGTGACCGGCTCATCCCGCCAGCCGGACATCTCGTCCAGCACGTTCTGGTGTATCCAGTTCAGCGTGACCTCATCAGCAAAGGGTGTGCCGTCATTGAAGGCCAGCGTTTCAAGTCCGGGAAGGCGCCGCAGCAGCCCTTTCAGGTCAGCGATAATGATATCGGCCAGCACATCCTGGCCTGATTTAATCAGGGCCTGATGGATGTACCACTGCAAATCCAGCCAGAGATGATTGGCGCCACGCGAGAAAGTACTGTCCGCTTGTTCCAATATCTCCAGCCAGCTCTGTTGCAAATACAGCCGTTTGAGCATTGCCCGCTGGTCAGCCCGCGGCGGTTCGATGCGCGTTTTCCCTTCGGCATCCGGTGCCGGGATCGCTCTCAGCGTGTCGTGACGCAGACTTTTCATCAGTCGGTGTGCGGCAAGCCAGCCATCGGGTTGCTCACGTAGATATCCCGTCAGGGTTCGGGCCTGAGCCAGCAAATCCTGACCTGACGTGATGTGGCTCAGCACTGGCGCGTCCTGCTCTGCCGCGTGAGATGCCCACTGCGCGCGTGTTTTACTGCTGGCGTTCTGGGGTATTACCGCATCCACGCCACCGGCTTTCATCAGGCGGGAACCCAGCGCGCTGTACAGGGCATTCAGATCTGGACGTGACGCTTCAGGCTCAGTTTCAAGACTGTCTCGGATGAGAAGCAACGCTCCGGTCGTACGCTGGGCATCGTCGCGTACCACTTCTGGCCAGAGTAACAGGCTGTCAAGTAGACGAGAGCCTGCGAGCCACTCCAGCGCCGGTTTACGGCTTCGCTCACGCTGAGGATGGAGCTGTGTTCCATATTGGGTTAGTAATCCCGCCAGTAGCTCAAGCCCTTCAGCAAACCCGGTTTCACCGTCCTGGTGCAAGCGCGCCCAACAATAGTAAGTAGCAACCCGGACATCTTTGGCCACAGTGTTCAACACCTTTTCAGCCAGTTGGCAAATCAGCCCGGTATCAATACTGGAAAGTTTATTGACCTCCTCCCGGATACGCTGGAAATCATCGTCATAACCCGGGTCTTCTCCTGTAGGACTGTTCTCACTGATCGGGGTAAGCCAGCGCTGCCAGCTTTCGGAATGTGACTGCGCCTGCTGTCGCAGCAGGGTTTCATCTGCCTGGCAGGCAACAACCAGATTCTGCAAAGCGTCCATTATTCGACTCCGTCCATGTCACTGTTTTCTGTATTGGTCATCAGCGCCTGCGCCATAGCCGCGCTATCTACGCTAAATATTTGATCTGGCAGCGTGAAGCCCCGCAGTGCCAGTAACGCCAGCGGCCCACTGCCCAGTTGTGAACGCAGTACCCACTGTAGGGTACGACCATCCGGCGCGGTAAAACTCATCATCCACTGACTGCGGTCAAGCTGCTCTCGTTTACTCTCATCCAGCCAGCGAATAAAGCCCCAGGTTCCGCTGTAATCACCAAACAGACGTGCACCCGCATTGACGGTGGTCCATGTCAGCATGGTTCCGGGCTTGTAGGTGTCACCAGGCCAGCGGAAGCTCTGCCAGTCTGCCATCTGGTTGAAGTAGTGCAGCTTTTGTCCATCAATAGTCAGTTGCGTTTCTACCACCTGCGGTACCGGACGCGCCTGTAGTTCAAAGCTGATGCCCTGACTGCCGTCGGTAAATAAGATATCCGACAGCTGGCTGAGCTGATTAATCGCCCGCAGGAAGGCTGGGTTAAAGTTCAGTCCCTGGCTGTTGACTTTATCAGTTACCCACTGGCTGCCCTCCTTGTGCAGCACACCGCCGAGTTCCGTGGTCAGGAAGCGCTCAATGCGTCCGCTGTCCTTACGCACAAACTCAGCCAGCATTGGCAGAGAGGAATCACTCATGCTGACAGCAAATGGGAAACGTCCGTCAAATGCCGTATGCCAGTTCGCCACCACGGAACGACTCCATTTATCATTCAGGCTCGCTGCCGATGGCTGAAGCACAGTTTCCCAGGCCTGGGTCAGCGGCTGCACAAACATGGTGCTGCCAAAACCACTCCACTCTTCGCCCAGGCTTGCAGCAATCAGGCTGCCGTACTGCTGGGTGTCGGTCAGGTCCACGCTTTTGCCCTGGAATACGGTCTGCGCCAGGCTCTGCATCATTTCCTGAGGGTCAGAGGCGCTGGCGACCTGTTGCAGACGCAGACGCACACGGGTGATACGGGTAAGATACGTTTGCAGGCTCAGTGAATTGTCAGCCGACATAACGTTGCTGCCGTTGTTTTTACCCATAAGTGTTAGCAACGGTCCAAAGGTTTCATCCAGTGGGCCCTGCGGGCCTGAGGCTGACTGGTCAATTACCGGTTTGTCCTTCCCGCCTACCAGGTCTTTAGCCGATTTGATGATGGAGTCCGACAGGCCTTCACTCTTCTGGCCGGCCTGCCCCTGCCAGGCGAGGGTGTTCATCAGGGCAATCAGCGGTGACTGGCGAACATCACTCATCAGCGTCAGCTGGTCAGTGACGTCTGCAATATTGTTTGCCGGATTAAGTTGCAGGCTGTTGAGGAAGCTCAGCCAGCTACCGGCAAAGTCGGTGAAGTAGCGTTCCGTCAGACGTGCTTTCAGTGCTTCCGGCGACAGGTCTGAGGAAACGGTTTTCCGGCTGTCGCTCAGTACCCAGTCGATTTCATCGCGGCGGGAGTTTGCCGCTTTCTCAATGGCCTGCTGAATCCCTCCCTCCCAGGCCTGACGGGTGAACATGCCCGGCACCACCTCATCGGTGGTAAACAGGCGACGGGCATCGGTACCGCCAGTCATGTCCTCCAGAGACACATCGGCAAAGTTACGACGTACGGATTTGAGCATGTTCTCGTACAGCGTACTTTCCGCGTTGCGCCGTCCTATCTGCTGCAACAACACCTGGCGGCTCTGGCTGACCAGTTGCGCATCCGGCGTGATTTTCCACTGTGGCTGCGCTGGCAGTTCGGTGATGTAGAAGGCCCACAAATCCGGTGACAGGCTTTGCCACAGGCCAGCTGAGATACCTAAACGCGTCGGCTGCACGGTTTTCATGGTTTGCGCGTAGAATGCACCATCAGCTTTATCCGGACGGGACATCATTAGCCAGGCTTTCAGCTGGTCATAACCCGGTTTCGCCATCTGTGTCCGCTGGTCGCTGTTGGGTGCCGAATTGACCAGCGCAATGAGCTTCTGCTTAAGCGCTTCATTTGCCGGATCACGTATCAGACGGTTGTTCGCCACCCCGTACCAGGGCAGCATTGCGTCAAGCAATTGCTGATCATGGTTAAGACCAAAGCGCTGATACCATGGCGCGCCGTCCTGAATATGGTGCAGCAGGCGACCGGCATCATTACGCAAAGCATGCAGGGCCGTCAGCTGGTAATCCGATACAGAAGGGTGCTCAACCAGAGCATGAGCCTGCTGTGCAACAGAAACTATTTGTGACCGGTTGACCGCAAACGACAGCAGCATCCCTCCCCCCCAGACACTGATGATGGCCATCAGTGCCCAGGCCAGCGCTCGTTCCCACGGCATACCGACACGACGGCCACGTACGCGGGTACAGTCGTCAACAATACCCTGCCAGGTTGCTGGCAGAGTCAGGGCATGACGCTGTGATCCATAATTCTCAGCATCGGCTGTTCCCGCTGACATTCCGGCAGGTTTCTTCTCCGACAGGCTGAACATCAGACCACGCAGCGGGACGCGCTGCTGAGAAACAAAGAACCATGGCTGCAACTGCTGAGCCCAGCGGGCAATAGCACCGTCGTTCAGGTGCTGGCTCAGGCGCAGCAGGAAGTCGTGGCTGCTGTTTTCCGCGACCTGACTCATCCCCTGCGCCCGCAGGGCCAGCAGCATCAGTTCCAGCTGGCGGATCACATCATCTTCTTTTGCGCGTGGTGGAAAGCTTGCGCCTACCGCCTGCTCAGGACGCGTACCCTGCGACCAGTGACTGCTGCACAGTTGCCACAGCCAGACCGGAGCGGAATAACGCAGCAGTTCGCTGATTTTTTCCAGGCCGCGTAAATCGTTGTCACTGATTTGTGGGGTCAGATTAAGTGACTCAGGCAGTACACGGACAATCCCGTCCAGCGGACGCCCGCGGCGCAGTTTACGCAGCGCGATGTATTTTTCGCGGTCAGGCTCCGATGCCAGGCTGCCACCGTAAATCAGCACTGTGCGGTTGCCTTCAAGCCACTGCTGCTGTTGCAGGCCAGGTACCAGTTGCTCAATCGCGGCTTCATCGCCGGTGATCAACAGCAGGCGGATCTTGTTTTGCCACAAGAAGCTATAGCGTCGGCGTAAATGAGCTTTTACAGGATCCTTTTTACTGGACTTTTTATAGTTATTAAGAACATTAGCTGTGACGGACTTCCCTCCCGCGATATGCTGAAAGCGATACTCTTTTTGATGGAACCACACACCGAAGTTCATCAACATCAGGAACACAGAAATTAAAAACATGCATAAGAACCAAAGGCTCACTTTTTCTTTTGAGGATACCCATCCAAAGATATCCCCATAGTAGTAACATCCTATAAAAGTCAGCACACCAAAGATAATGAGACAGGATACAAGGCCAATCACTCTCCATTTTGCCGAGGTGTTCAATTTAATGCTCCTTGCTATTATCAAATGGCTTAATGACATTTAAAAGGTATTCATCACCAACGCCAGTGACCATTAAAACCGGCTCATTATTTTTTTCTGATATGAAAAGTGCCAGAGTAAACACCAACCAAAAATGGTGCTCATTTAAATTACCCAGCATCAAATTTAAATGCATTATCTCACACTCCCATTCAACATTCATAGATAAAGATGAGAGTCTTAATATCCCCGAAACTTCTGAAGCTTCCTCTGCACTCATATTGCTAAAAAGTACTCTTGTCGTTTTAAGAATATCTGACTGGTAAGTCATCATGTGGATGACCTCTTGTTTGGTGAGATTTTTGTTGCATACCATTGGTCGCAAAGCCACACCATTATTGTCTTTTTCAGGTGGTTGCCCTTGATGAGTCACCAGCAATATTGAAGCGAACTCTGT
This sequence comes from Enterobacter cloacae complex sp. I1M, assembly GCF_014982425.1. Taxonomy (NCBI): domain Bacteria; kingdom Pseudomonadati; phylum Pseudomonadota; class Gammaproteobacteria; order Enterobacterales; family Enterobacteriaceae; genus Enterobacter; species Enterobacter cloacae complex sp. I1M. The sequence goes on from NZ_JADCLG010000023.1 coordinate 67,329, forward strand.
TGAGTCAGGGGGGTATTTTACAAAAGTTTCAATGTTTGCAGATATTATTATTGACACCCGATTTTTTGAGATGTTGGATAATGTATCAAATCCCTGTCCTAATGCTTTACTCCAACAGTAATAATTACGCAAGCAATTTTCATCAAACCCGATCGCAGCCCAACACTCTTGAAATATTGAGAAAGTAATATAATTACTATCATAGGTAAATATAACATCAAATATACATGATTCACTCAACCGTAACAGCCTTGTTCTGACAGACGACAACAGTTCGTAAATCAATTGTTCTTCAGTATATAAATCATCGTTATGGCCCCGTAGTTTCAATCGCTGGTTATTATATATTTCAACCGAATGAGACATTGCTATATCGGTTTGCGATATTGCAGAAGGGAGAAATAGTTTATAAGCGGAAACATAAAACTTTTTACTTGCCCATTCAGTCCAGTCTTTCCTGACCAATGCTGCTTCGCGCTCTCTTGCTTCGAATGCCGACAAACACAAACCATGGTAATAGATTCTAACGGAAATTATGACAGAAAAAGCTAGGGGCACCGAAAAAAACAACAGGGTAAGCAATTTCAAAAGCTCTTCATCTTCAGCAGGCAAAATAATTTTAGCCCCAACCCAACTAACCACCACAATCAACAAAATACTTATGAAAGAAAAAAACCATTTACTCCATTTAATTCCAGGAATTTTATCGACTGGAGGGATTATTTGCACAGGCCAATTCATATCATTCTCCATCATTGTTAACAGCACATTTTCTTTAAGAGAAAAAACTTCTTAACATGCCATACTGTCAATTATGGATTTAATATCTGAGTATGACTGAAGGTCTTTACTGCGATTACTAAATAAGACCTTCTTAAATACCTCATCCTGATAAAATAGCCGCTGCGCGCTCAACACATCAAGCCCAAAATCAATAACATCCTTATCGGATGTTGAGAAAGTTGAATAATAATAATCCAGCGCAGGAAGCAATAATCCCATAACATCACGCTCACTAAATTTATGCGGCATTCTCATTTTCCGATATGCTCGCAAAATATAATTAACAACTAAAATTCGGCCCATTTCTAATGCATTTTGCTCTGTTAATCCAAGTGAGTAGTTTAATTTTTTTTTGCATTTACCATCACCATTCACCACCTGAGCTATTCCGCCTCCATCAATATAAGACCATGTATTAATATTGCTTAATAGCTGTTGTTTTTGCCATTTATCTAGCGCATACATTAACAAACCAAATACTGATGGGTCGTAATAGCGAAGTAATATATTACCAACTGATTGAATCGACTGTACGGCGGACAAAGCGACCTGTTCAGCAAGCTGCTCCCCAGTTAAATCCGTCGAAATCCACGCACAGACGCTGCGCCCTTCCCCGGACTCAAGTTTTTCTATTTTCAACTCATTCAATGAATGGTAAATACTATTCTTAAACAATTGACCATCTCTCTCGCTGGAGGCACTAAGAGGGAAAAGGTAAAGTGGTAAAGCCCCCTGAAGTTCTTCCTGGCGGAATGTAACAGGATAAGATTTATATTCTCTAAGAATACCGGGCAAAAAAAGTTCTGAATGATACTGTTCTAAAGATGCATCTATCAGCAGAAAACATTTCCCATTTTTCCCAAAAGCAGCATTGGTAATTTCTTCATGTATATCGTTAAAAAATTTATCATCCATAATCAACCCTGCCAGAATAATATTAGAAACACATTTCAATTAATTTGTATTTATGATTTTCATAAAACATCATTATCTTATTCATATTTAGCCGCTCCCCCTCTCAGTAGCGATAACAATTTTCTCCTGAATAGGTAAATTTCAAACTTGGGCATGCTGGCTTACCTTGTTTCCTGTCGGGGGTAACCAAAATAACACTGTCTTTTTCTGTCTAGTAGTAAAACCAGCCTTCATCTGAATAAATGAATTTCCCACTGGGACAGGCAGGTTTACTTTTATCACCCGGCTCATACCACTTCCCATTATCTTTTAGTTGTTGCTCACTTTTTTTTGTAATTTTATTGAGATTGATTGTTGCAACTCTTCTCATCCCCAGCAACTGAAATATCTCCTCCGCCAGTTTGCAGCGTGTTGGAGCACAGGCTTTATAAGCAAAGAATGCAATTAATCCTGAAAGACCCACTCCCCCCAACAATGCTATAACATACAACCAAAAGTATGTGGTGATAAATGACTCAAGGCCCTTCCAGGTATCTTCAATCACTTCACTCAGAACTCCCGCAAAAAGCACCGAGAAGAAAAAAATCCCCGTGAGAATAAACATGTTTTTAATCCGCCACAGCATATGCGCAATATGCCCCATATCACATTTCGGACATACAGACACTATCCGCTCTTCCGGTAACGCAATGGCATAGACTTCATAATGATCATGCTGCCACTCAACAATCATGTCCACATTATCGCCAGTCTGAAGTCGGGTGATGCCCACCCAGCCGCGAAATGGTCTGCCATTAATATCTCCCTGCACATATTCCGCCGAATCATTTGATGATTCGCTCTCAGCCATAATGGCAGCCCCGACGCCAGGACTCCCTGCGACTATCGCGGCGGCGGCGGCAGCTCCGCGCTGGCCATCTGATATCTCCGGCAACGTGCTGGTCCGGTAGGCATCTGCATCAAAATACTCCCGAAAATAATCGCTACGGAAAGACTGCAGTTTCCCTGATATTTTCTCCAGAGGACCATAAGGCGGCAATACCGGCGGCGGCGGAAGCTCACGTGTCCACGGCCTGCCGTTCATCACCTCAATCTCTCGCTTTGTACGCAGGTCTGCTAATTTTTCTGGCTTAACAAAACGGGAACATATCTGATATTGCTCTTCTGAATTCATGAAATATCCTTTATCGCCCCTTCTAGGGCTTTATTCTGGTCTGCCACACTGCGGTTGAACGGTGCTGTTCCAGATACGCATTTCCTGCACCATATCTGAAGCTCGTCGTCCGATATCCAGGTCACAACCACCTGTAACAAAGTTATCGCCACCATCACTGCCCAGGCCAGCAAAATCGCCAGAGATCTGACTCCAAAATATATTTCCACCGTTTATTTTTCAGCAATTAATTCCACACCAGAAGCATTCCACGACTAATAACACTAGCGAAAGTAGCTTGTTTCACTGCCGATTTAGTAGTAAAACCAGCCTTCATCTGAATAAATGAATCTCCCGCTGGGACAGGCAGGTTTGCTTTTATCACTCGGCTCATACCACTTCCCATTATCTTTTAGTTGTTGCTCACGTTTTTTTGTTATTTTATTGAGATTGATTGTTGCAACACGCCTCATCCGCAGCAACTGAAATATCTCCTCCGCCAGTTTGCAGCGTGTTGGCGCACAGGCTTTATATGCAAAGAATGCAATCAACCCCGAAATTACAGAGGACACCACAAAAGCCATTACCAGGAAAAGATAAAACCTCTCAAATAAAGAGACACCATTTGGATTTCCTTTTGAGATAGAGATAAATACACATACAGAAACAAAAGCCACCATCAATATGGTGATTAGAATGAACATATTTTTAATGCGCCACAGCATATGCGCAATATGCCCCATATCACATTTCGGACATACTGACACTATCCGCTCTTCCGGTAACGCAATGGCATAGACCTCATAATGGTCATGCTGCCACTCAACAATCATGTCCACATCATCGCCAGTCTGAAGCCGGGTGACACCCACCCAGCCGCGAAACGGCTGGCCATTAATCATCCCCTGCACATATTCCGCCGAATCATTCGAAGACTCGCTTTCAGCCATCATTACAGCCCCGACACCCGGGCTCCCTGCAACTATCGCTGCAGCGGCGGCAGCTCCGCGCTGGCCATCTGATATCTCCGGCAACGTGCTGGTCCGGTAGGCAACTGCATCAAAATACTCCCGAAAATATTCGCTACGGAAAGACTGCAGTTTCCCTGATTTTTTCTCCAGAGGACCATAAGGCGGCAATACCGGCGGCGGCGGAAGCTCACGTGTCCACGGCCTGCCGTTCATCATCTCAATCTCTCGCTTTGTACGCAGGTCTGCTAATTTTTCTGGCTCAACAAAACGGGAGCATATCTGATGCTGCTCTTTTGAATTCATGAAATATCCTTTATCGCCCCTTCCAAGGCTTTATTCTGGTCTGCCACACTGCGGTTGAACGGTGCTGTTCCAAATACACATTTCCTGCACCATATCTGAAGCTCATCGTCCGATATCCAGGTCACAACCACCTGTAACAAAGTTATCGCTACCATCACTTCCCAGGTCATCAGTACTGCAAGTATTCGGATCCCTAAAATTTCCCAAGCCAAAAAACCTGTAATTTTCCCAGCTACTTTTTTAACTATCGGTTGACTAAACTGTTCCAGCAGAAGACCGACTGATTTTGTGACTGCCAGGACATCAACTGTTGTTTTAATAAGCAATACAGAGGAAAGTAAAAAACGATTGCTTTGCAACTCTTCGTAAGTACTTGCACCATCAGCAAACACCGAAATTAAAGACGCAGTTCCACCCGCTGCCGCCCCAACCCCCTTGACCCAGGCCACCGTAAGCTCACGCGCTTCCAGACCTTTTTCTATTGCCGGCAAAATAACCGACGTCCCCTGACTCACCATCGCCAGCCCGCTGGCCAGCAGGCTCGCCAGCGGCTTCTTCTCATCCCTTACCTGTCCGCACAGGTAGATAAAATCCATCGCATTCAGCACCAGCAACAGACTGTTTATTCCCGCCAGCCGATATTCGGCCTTGCCCTTTTCTGATGCAAAGTGCTCTTCCAGCCTGCTGCTCATTCTCTGTTTAATCTCGGCGACTTCATTCCCGCTCGCCATAAAACGTCCGCTGCGCCGTATACCTGCCAGCACCGTCTGACGTAACACCGGGGCATCTTTCAGATACGCATTCACTAACGAGTGAACTTTTTCTGAAGGTATTCCCGCCCTTATCATAAATATCAGCCTGAACGCCGTGGTCGCCAGCTTCTCGCCTGTCTTATCCACCCGCAGAATTCGGCTTACCCTGTCTCCCACCGTGACGATAAACGCATCCGTGTTGAAGAGCTGTACTTCCAGTTTGCTGGCATTTTCCCTCAGCCCCTTCACGACACTGTTCATCGATTTCTGGTAATATCCCTCCAGCTTTTTCATATTGCTGACCTGCTGCATCAGGGCTGCCGTCATGGCGGTCGCCGTCAGAGGCGTCACGTCCTCGTCCTTTTTCCCTTTCACCGTCGCCAGATACGGCTCCAGCTCACTGATTAGCTGCGGGTTATTGGCCGCCACATGCCGCCACAGCAGATTCCCGCGATTTTTAGTGCTGTACTCATTCCACCAGCCGTCTATCTTTGCCGCCCCTGCCGGACAGCTGTTGATCCCGTGCATGGACATCCCCACCGCTGACTGGTAGAACAGCCCTGCCCGCTGTGCCTCGCAGTGGAAATCATCCAGCGTTGCCAGCAGTACCGGTGCACTGAGCCAGTTCACCACGCTGACGATACGCTTCTGGAAGATAGCATTAACCGAATCAACCAGGCTCGTGTAGCAGGTATCAAAGTTCGCCTGTCGGGTTGCGTTGAGCTTTTTCTGATAGGGAGCCCAGCTCCGGGCCCGGACTCCACTGAAATCCTGCGAGGGTTCAGGCAGATTTAACGCCAGTTCCTTATCGACCTGAGCCTGTATCGCGGCAACCCGTCGCTGGTGAGCAGCCAGCGGTTCGGGTGGACTCATCAGCACACTCTCCGGGTATGATGCCGTCACGTTCTGCGCATGCCAATTTCTCACTAACCTGTCATCAGCCCTGATTTGTGCCAGCACATCAGGCTTACCCTGATACCTTTTCTCAAGCGCCTGCAGACGCGAATCCAGATATTCGTCTGTCAGCATGGGACCATCAGTTCTTCGTCTCCGCATCGCGTCCTCCAGAGATTCGGCATTGCTTTCCAGCAGCGTTCTGACTGCATCGAGGTTTGTTTTGGTGGCGAACTCAAGCTCACGCTCCTGCAGGAACTGCGCCTGGCGCCCCAGCACATCTTGGCTCCAGCCGTTAAGCTCATGAACAATCCCCACCGGATCCCAGAGTGGAAGCAGCAACGGCGTCATCCCCTCACTTCGGTTTTCCATGGCCGTGACCGTCGCGGCTGCCATGCCACTGCGGTTTTTTGCCCACGGATACAGACTGGACTGCAGTTTCACCACATCATTATTGACCCGCCAGGGATCATCCACTGTCGGATCCCAGAGTGACGATGCACGGCTGATGTTTACCACTTTCGCCTCATCCGGACCAGGCAGAAGACCAGAAACAGAAGGCACCTTATAGTCCAGTACCTGATTCAGGCTTGCCCCGGTAACGTCGGTCCCTGTTTTTGTGCGCTGAGCTCCCGCCACCGAAGGCATCACTTTCTGCATTCTCTCACTGCGCTCTTCTGGCCTGATGCGATACCGATCGAGCGTTTCCTGCTCCCACGGATACTGACTGAACGCAAACCACACATTGCCGCACTTATCCGGGGATTCAATGCTCATGAACTCGACGTTTTGCGCGATATGCTCGCCCGTTTCGCACAGCGCTTTATCCACCGGTACAGGATTAGACGCCACCTGTTGCAGCCACAGTGAGCCGTCTGGCGCAACGCTGTAGCACTGCCAGTAATTGATGCCATGTTTTCCTTTTTCATAAAAAACGTAAAGGTAGCCCTGGCGAAGCGCGCGGAGTGTGTACTTTTCATTACTGGCGAGCGTTACCCCTGTTATGCGCGCATCATTCGCCCATCCCGGTAAACTGGCATTAATATTTTCTGGCACAACAGCATAGCGCACGGGCAGTACTGTCAGGCCTTTCGTTGTGCATAACCCCTGGCATGCCATATTCACATCCTTTTTTTAATTAAGCCTGTAAATAAAAAATTCTTATTTAGCCAGTGAAAAAATTAGAGCCTGCGATCACTTTATGGCCGGGACATAGACAAAGCACACGGTCCTGATCCTGTACCAGAAGTATGCCATTACTGACGATACCAATTGCAGTGGCCAGGATGGGAAATGTTCCCTTACAGACAGTACAGATGGCTTTGTCATTATTTTGTGCCACCTGTTTTCCATCACTAAAATAATTCGCAGTTGCAGAAATTATTTTCCCATTACTCGTCCTGTCACCTAAAACGGCTAATTTTGTAGTCATCTTTTTCCTCAAGTATTAGCTAAGCATCACCACAGCCCCTTGCTGTTGGGCTGCAGAAATTACCCCAGGTTTGCAGCCAGAAGGTAGCGAAAGCGTTGAATTTAACGTCGCCGCAGACTGCTGTTGAACCGCAATACATTTCAACGTGACGTTTTTGCCAGTACCAACTTCAACCCCCGCATCACTTAACCGTATAAATGTCCCCCCACAAACCAAAAGGATTTCTTTTTTGGCTGATATGACAACGCTGTTGTCTGAACTGGCGACCGAAAGCTTTTCTTTAGCAAATAAATTCAGCGCGTCCGACTGTGCCTGAATATCTACTTTGCCCTCCGAGGCATACATTTTTATTCCCAGTTTGTGTGCAAATAAGCTCAGAATATCGCCCACCGCCAGAGTTAATTTTTTGGCAATGCTAATGTCTGCATGTTGACCAGCAGTAACAATTAGATTTTCCCCCGCCGAAACTTGTACGCTCGCGGGGGTGACCTGCGCAATTCCTGAAGGGGCAGACAGAAGTAATGCTTGCTGCTTAAGATCGCTAAGCGTCTGATTCATTAATGTTGTTTGTTTCTCAAGATCGGCTAATTCCGCCTGGGCTGCTTGAGCAGCGTGACGTAATCCAGAAGTCACCTCTCTGGCAGCGTCAAGTTCTTTGAGCGCAGCTTGCATTTCACGCTGCAGTCCTTGCGCTTTCGCCTGCCCGTCCGCCGAGATGAATAGTCCTTTCTGCGCCCGGATGGCACCCCAGCTGTCGGTTCTGAGTTCAAAACCCTCCCCCCGCTGTTGTTTTTCGCTGTCGACCAGATGGCCGAGGTTCAGCTGGCTCTTGCCGCCGTACTCTGTGCTGACCTTGATATGCTCTTTTCCGCGTTCATCATCCAGGCGAATTTTGTTGTTCGCCGGGGTCCGCAGGACGTTGCGTTTGTAGTTCCGGATGGTAACGTGGTCGCCGTGCGCCGAGTCGTGCAGCACACCGGCAATGTACGGCCGGTCCGGGTTGCCGTCCTCAAAACCAATCGCCACCTCGGTGCCTGCCAGCAGCGGCAGGTGCAGGCCGTAGGTGTCCCCCGCATACGGGCGGGACTGACGGACCCACAGGCTCTCGAACCCCGTCTCCCAGTTCTCACGGTCAAACAGCATATTGACGCGGTAGCGACCGTCCTTGTCGATATGCCCGTAGGTGTCATTTTCGGTGGTGCTGGTGACGCGGGCCGGTAAGGTGCCGGCCATCAACGGGCGGCGGCCTGGCGCCGGGCGGAAGCAAAAGTCCGCACTGTCCGGGATACCGTCAAACCTGACGCAAAAGTCTGCATCACGCCGGGCATGGCTGTGCATCGCCGTGACCACCACGCCCTGGGTAAACACCTCCGCCACTTCGTACCCGCCGGTGACTTTCAGCCGCATACCCGGTGAAAGGGCCGGGCAGCTGGTGAAAGCAACGGTCTGCGTCTGGCCATTCAGGTAGCGCTCATGACGGATGCGGGCGTAAAACGCCCCGGACTCCGCTGCCGGGTTGCGGTCATACGCGCTGCCCGGCGTCAGGTAGTTATCCGCCCAGTGGTAGGCATCACCGTACGTGGTGGTATCCCCGCCGGTCGCGTCAACCCGGTTGTTCATGTCCTCCGTGGCCTGACGGTAGTTGTAATCGCGGGTGCTGACCTCCTTCTGGACCACCTTATGACGGCTCTCCATATCCCACACCGCGTCCACACCCTGCGAGTGCTGCCCTGACGGCGGTACCGACGGCAGCGTCAGGCCTTTCTCATACCCCTGCTGGCTGTCGTAAAACTCCACCACGTCAATGTTGAGGCGCGTGTCGGTGGTGAAGCGGAACCAGATACCGACCTCACCCAGCAGGCGGGTAATAAAGTGCAGGTCGTCCTCAGCGTACTGCATCACCTGCTCACGGCGTGGATACTCTTTACTCAGTGAGAACAGGAAGTCCTGGCCGCGCATGCCGTGACGTTCGCGCAGGATTTTTTCCACGATTTGCGGAACCGACATGTCCTGGTAAATCGCGTTCTGGTGCGAGCGGTCGAGCAGCGCCAGACGCGGCTCAAGCGTCAGGGCGTAGCGGGTTTCATCTTTTGACGTGCTGAGGCGTTCAAAACCGGTCACCACGCCCTGAATCACCCGCACCGGCTGCTGTATTTTGATACCGTAACCCTGGTCTACCGGGGCCTGTAGCGTCAGTGAACCGGGCTTCATCAGCATCATCTCTTTGCTGATGGCATGGTCCGCGCTGGTGAATTCAGTACGGTAGCTGAACGGCGTGCTCAGGGCTTCATCGCCCTCAAATGCCAGCACATCAAGCCCTGCATCGCAGCCCTTCACCGAAAGCAGGTGATGGCTGTGGCTGAATCGTAAGGGAAGATTACTGCTCATGCATGCTCACCTTCTGTCCGGTCAAACTCGAGCACCATGCCCTCTTCCTCATCCCAGCCAAGCGTCAGGGTATGCGGCTTATGCCCCGCAGCCATCTGGCTCAGCAGCTGCTGGCTCAGGACCGGCAAAATCTGCTGGTTCAGCAGGCTGTCAACATTGCGAGCCCCGGTGTCCGGCAGCAGGCAGGCATCGGTCAGCGCGTCGTACAGGCTTTCGCTGATATGGGTAGTTATTCCGTAGTGACGGTTGAGGCGTCTGCTCACCTGATTCAGCTTCATCCCCACAATGGTACGCATCGCTGCCTGTGCCAGCGGACGGTAAATCACCGTCTGGAAGCGCGCCAGCAGTGCGGGCTGGAAGTGGTCCCGCAGGACAGGACGCAGCAGTTCATGCAGGTCCGGCTCTGTCGCCTCCGGTTGTTCCTCCAGCATCTGCATGATGAGGTCGCTGCCGAGGTTCGAGGTCATCAGAATCACCGTGTTACGGAAGTCAATTTCCCGCCCCTCGCCGTCGCGCATGAAGCCCCGGTCAAACACCTGGTAGAACAGGTTCATCACGTCCCGGTGTGCCTTTTCCACTTCATCCAGCAACACCACGCTGTACGGACGCTTACGGACGGCTTCGGTCAGAATGCCGCCCTGACCGTAACCCACGTAGCCCGGCGGTGAGCCCTTGAGCTGCGAGACGGTGTGTGGCTCCTGGTATTCCGAGAGGTTGATGGTGATAAGGGACTTCTCGCCGCCGAACAGTTCATCGGCCAGCGCCAGGGCGGTTTCGGTCTTGCCTGTGCCGCTCGGCCCCACAAGCAGGAACACGCCCTGCGGGCCGTTCTCCGGCGCCAGACCGGTTTTGCTGGCGCGCAGGCGCTGCGCAATGGCATTCAGTGCGCTGTCCTGGCCGACAACGCGTTTCGCCAGACTGTGTTCAAGGCTCAGCAGTTCCGTCTGCTCGTCCTTCATCAGGGAAGAGAGCGGTACGCCCGTCCAGTCGGCGATAACGGTGGCGACGGTACGCGCGTCCACATCCAGCCCCAGCAGCGGGGTATTCTGCTGCACGGCAGTAAGCTGCATCTGAAGGTCCGCAATCTCTCCCTGGCGGGAGATATCCGTGCGGCAGGCAAGCAGTTCTTCCGTGAGTTTCAGCTCCTGGCCGTACCGGGTTTCCCGTTCATCGAGCTGCAAAATGATGCCGACTTCTTCCTCTCCGATGGCGGCCAGACGTTCGCCGTGGGCGGTATTGCCCACCGCGATATCCTCCAGCAGCGCCTGTTTCTCCATGGCAAGTGCCGTGAGCTGCGCCTTCATCCTGGTCAGTGGCTCCGGCACCGTATCGAGGCTCATGCGGACACGGGCCGAAGCGGTGTCCAGCAGGTCAACCGCCTTGTCCGGCAGCTGGCGTCCGGTCAGATAGCGTCTGGAGAGCGTGACGGCCGCCCTGACCGCCTCATCGGTAATATGCACACCGTGGTGCTGCGCGTAACGTGGCTTGAGTCCCCGCAGCATCAGGCACGCGGTGTCGTCGTCCGGCTCGTCAACTTTCACCATCTGGAAACGACGCTCCAGCGCGGCGTCGCGCTCAAAGTACTGCTTGTATTCGCTCCAGGTGGTGGCGGCGATGGTTCTGAGCTCACCGCGGGCGAGCGCCGGTTTCAGCAGGTTGGCCGCATCGGCGCCCCCCGCCTGGTTGCCCGCACCGATAATGGTGTGCGCCTCGTCAATGAAGAGCAGAACCGGCAGGGGTGACTGCTGCACCGCGTCGATGATGTTTTTCAGGCGCTGTTCAAACTCACCCTTCACGCCTGCACCCGCCTGTAACAGGCCGAGGTCAAGGGTGCGTACCGAGACCGGCTTCAGCGCGTCCGGCACATTGCCTTCGGCGATGCGCAGCGCCAGTCCTTCCACGAGCGCGGTCTTGCCGACTCCCGGTTCGCCCACCAGAATCGGGTTGTTCTTGCGGCGCCGGGAAAGAATGTCCACCATCTGGCGGATTTCATTGTCGCGGCCATAGACCGGGTCGATTCTGCCCTCACGGGCGCGGGCGGTGACGTCGAGGGTGAACCTGTCCAGCGCATTCTGTAACGCCGGGTTCAGCTCTCCTTTTATATCCGCATTCACCGGACGGCCGACAAACTCCACCTCATCGCCCTGCGTAAGCTCCGCTTCCTGCTGCACCTCCGGGCGTTCATCCGACTGCGCATCCAGAAGCCCCCGCAGGCGCTCAAGCTGGCTCTGCGCCAGCGTCAGCAGCGGCCACAGGCCGTCGCAGCGCACCAGTTTCGGTTTGTCCACCAGGGCCATCAGGAGGTGAATGCTGCGGATGTGCTCTTCCCCCGACAGCGAGGCGTGCAGCCAGGCCTCCTGCATCAGAGCCCGGACACTGTCCGACAGCTGCGGACGGCTGCGCACCGAACGTGGCAGGCTGTCCAGAAAACCCAGCATATCCTGCCATATCGTATCCATATCCCATTCGTAGCGCCGCGCCAGCACCGTCAGGTCGCCCTCACCCTGCTCCAGCAGCTTCAGCAACCAGTGCTCGGGCAGGATTTCCGCATGGGCGCGGGTCTGGCACAGGGAAGCGGCCCCTTCCATCGCGCGGGCACAGTAAGGGTTAAGACGGCGTAACAGGATGGCGGGATTTTCCATGAGACTCTCTCTTTATCAGTTCCGGACACGCTACCGCCCGTCGCTGTTCCCTGTTATTCAGGAACCCAAAGCGCATCAGGTCGGGCAGGCAGATTGTGTTTTTCTTTGCACAGCGTCCGTGCATACAGACGCTGTGCAAAAAACTGCGGACAGGGCCCTGTCCGCATGCGACTTACGCGGTGGCGCGTTCGTTCCAGGAATCGGAATGAATGATGTTGCCGTCCTTGTAGGTCCAGGTGATTTTTTCGTAGCGCAGTTCAATCTGCTCGAGGTGGTTGTGCTTCTCGAACGCCGGGTCCTTGATGTCGTGCATCTTCGGATTCACTTTCACCAGCTTCACGTTCTCAAGCTTCGTGTTGAAGTACTCCACTTCCTGGCCCGCGTCATTGATTCTGTACCACTTAAATTCCGCAGACTTCAGGGTCTGGCCGGTGGTCACCGCCTTGTACAGGTACGGGCTGGAGGAGTCGATTTCCTTGGTGAACAGGAACGGGGTGTGGATACGGGTACCGGTCAGCTTGCCGGTGTTATTGTCGGTCGGGATGTACAGGTTATGCTCCTGGGCCACCACCTCGATGCTGCCTTCACGATCCTGAACGTCCACAGACCCTTTGATGTCCGCGCCGCCGTCGTCCTTCAGCCACAGATAGACTGGAATTGCCATGTTAATTACTCCGTTAAGTTGTTATCAGCGCCATCATCCTGCGATGACGCGGGGGTGTTGCCCGGCAGCTGGCAGGCGTTCGCCTGCGGCACCAGACTGATTTCGACACGGCGGTTCAGCGCCCGGCCTTCCGCCGTGTCGTTGGTGGCGACAGGTCGGCTTTCACCGTAGCCCTGCACCGCAAAACAGCTCTCCGGCACATCGCCGGTGTCCCGCATCCAGTCGCGCACCGACTCCGCACGCTTCAGGGACAGCACCTGGTTGGACTGGTCATCCCCGGTGCTGTCGGTATGGCCCGCGACCACAATCAGCCAGCCGGGCTTCGCCTTGATCCCCACCAGTGAGTTCACCAGCAGCTTTGTTGAGGCGGGTTTCAGCGCCCATTTGCCGGTATCGAACAGCGACATGCTGTCGAGGCGGATGATTTTCGGCGCGACCTTTTCCACAGGCTTTGGTGGAGGAGGTGGTGGCACATATGAGCGGATCGCTTCCAGCACCGGTATTCGCAGACGTTCCCCCCGATAAAGCCCCAGACCCAGCCGGGCCGGTACACCATTGCGTGCATGCTCATCCAGCAGCGCCGCATCCTCGCGCAGCACCTGTACGGCGCTGGCTTTAGGACCGTAATCATCCATGGCGATGCTGTTGTAACGGACAATATCGAAGCTAACGCGTTGCAGCAGCTGGCGGTTGTTCCAGCCACTGCTGAGCAGTGCAGCAATGGTCGCCAACGTGAAGATTCCGAGCGCACCGCGCCAGGTTCGTCCATGCGGTGTCAGGCCTCGTCCTTCTGGCAGTAAAGGGAGGACAAAATTCGGGAACAGGGAAATAACCGTACTGTCCGTTCCCGCCGGCTGCCAGCCAGACACCTGCTGCATCGCAGTATGGCGGGACAACCACGCTGTCCAGACAGAGGTGGCCATGCTTCCGGCCAGGATCGGGCCCAATCCCCACAGAACCGCAACAGGTTCAATGACAGGAATATCGGGGTTTTCATCCATAAGGACAGCGTGGACGTGCTGTTGGAACCAGCTCATCAGGCTGTTCATAAGCACCTGTTGATGCATCGCAGGCGTTCCGCCAGTATTAACCCATTCAGCAACTGAGCCAGGCGCTGAAGTCCCACTCCAGACCTTTACCCCTTCCCCCAGGATCGCCGTCTGCCAGAGCATGTCATTCATCATCGCACTGCCGACCTGTCCATTCAGAACCAGTGGCACAGAATGGCCGGTTGCTTTACGCAACCGACTAATCTGCCAGCGCAGGGCAAGCAAACGACTGGTAAGGCGTTCACTGTCAGGGTGCTGCTGCGGACAAACACTGACCATCACTGACAGCTGACGTCCCCAGTCGGGGCGCAACCACAGTACCTGACGGGCGGCCTGCTCCAGTTCCAGATGATCCTCCACACGGATCCAGCAGCCCTGCGTGACAGTAAGTACCGGTGACTGATGCGGCCAGGCAAGCGGCAGATCGCCACAGACCAGTACCACGGGCTGGCAATAACTGGTTTCAGGCAGGTCCTCCAGACACAGGGTGAAATCGTGCTGCACGCGACGGCAGGCGACAGCCCAGAACGCCATGATTAGCCCCAGTACCGCCAGCAGGACGAGAACGGAAACCAGCCGGGATGCTGGCAGAAACCACAGGCAGACCACTGCACTCAGCAGGGCAGCCCAGAGCGCAAGCCCGCGCTGTTGTGCAGGGCTCATTTCACGGCTCCCGGCAGCAGGGTAAGCAGTGTCTGATCCAGCCAGCAATCCAGTCCCCACCATAATGCGGTGACCACCACCACACTCAGGCCAATGCGCATGGGCCATGATGCAAGCCAACCCCCTATCCCCCGTCCGGCATGGCTTTCCGCCAGAACGGGATGGGGTTGTGAATAGCTGAACGGCGCAACATGTTCATTAAGTGCATTCATGAGTTTCTGCCGCTCAGGATCGTTCAGGGAGCGGAAGTTGCCGAGGAATCCGAGCATCATGACCCGCTGGAAGCAGGTCACGACAGCGTGGTCAGGAGCCGGTTCACGCAGCACATCGCGCATCCGATCGCACAGCGTGTCACCGGCGTCCATGGTGCCAAGGAAGTGCCCCTGCAGGGGAATGTCATACCACTGCACGCAGGCATCATCCTCCACACCGCGACTCTTAACCGCCTCATCCAGCAGCGCACATTGTGCGGTGAGAATATGCCGGCAGCTGGCTTCATCAAGTTCGCCCGCTTTCAGCTCACGCTGCACACGTTCGACATTAGCAATGCAACGCTCCCACAGCGTGCGCCCTTCTCCATCCTGAAATTTCGGACCGTGACGCAGGCTGATCACCTGCAGCCAGGTATCCTGCAGCAGGGCATCAATATCAATGGCCGCGGCAGCGCCGCGTTTACGCTCACTCATGTTCTCAGCACCGCAAAGAGTTCGAGTTCAGGCTCGCCGAGCATGCCCGGAACGTAAAACATGCAGGTGCCGCCCTGGAGCATTTCAGTGGCCTGAGGATGAGAGACATCAAGACTGAAATACTGATTTTCCAGACGTAACGGAATGGCTGCCGGCACATGGCGCAGCGGGGTCAGCGGCACGCCCACCCGCGATGAATTGACGATACTTCTGACATGATCGGGGCTGCCAACCTTGCACTGGCGCGGGAACTGCTCCTGCAGCTGAGCCACCGGCACCATTGAACGCACGGAGAGGTAGTAATCCGCCCCTTCACGCAGACGCGGATCATGCAGACGGGCCTGCCAGAAGTGCAGCCGGGCATCGTGCTCAAGCTCAATCGCCACCACCCGCGATGGCAGACTGGCTTCCAGAAGGTCCCCCAGTAAATCAAACAGCGGCGGAAATACGTTATTCAGTTGCTCGTGCTGCCAGACCGGGATCGCACTCACCTGGTGCTCCAGCGAGAAGGTCAGCAGGCTGCCCGCCAGGCGGGCCAGCTCCGGATACAGGCGTTCAGGCGGACTTTGCGGATGGCGCTGAAACTGCCCCAGCACGGGCTCAGCGCTGTTGAGGGCATTCAGCAACCAGAACAGCGACACGTCGGCCACGGCAAAGTCTGCCATGCGCTCATTACTTTCCCGTCGCATGGCCATCAGTCGGCTCAGGCGTACACGTAGCTGGATCATCAGCTGTTCGAGCTGGGTTAACAGCCAGCGGCTGCCCTCGATGGCCAGGAGCGGGGGGAGAAACGTCTCATCAGGCTGCCACGCCCCCTGCAGATCCTGCTGCAGGCGGGCAACCGGACAGGTCAGGTAATCGCTGTTGTTCTGATGTGCAAACCGCAGCGTCAGCTCAGGACGCATTACCGCAATCTGGCGGGTATCGTCCCCGAAGGTATTGCGGATATCCTGCCAACGCTGGCGATAGCGAACAGGACGCCCGGCTACCTCATCGGGCTTAAGACAGTTGCCACCATTCGCGCGCAGCAGCGGAAGAGCCAGAACCACCACCACGTCCTGTGTTTCACTCTCAAGCGCCAGCACCGGTGGCAGGTCGTCAGTATTATCCGTATCGATTAATGTCCCGTCAGGGAACCGGAGGTGCAGATGACGGGCCTGTAGACGGCCCAACTTCAATACATCCGGTTCGAAAGAGGCATTAATCACCCCCCAGGGATGGGAAAGACCCAGTCGGGCGATACATTCCGCAGACCAGGCCGTATACGCGGCCTGTTGCTGGAAGTGCTGGGGAGAGACCATCTGGCCCCTGCCCCATAACGGTTGTTCCGTTTTCATGCTTCCTGCCTTACGTTACGCTTTCGCTTTCGGCATCTGGCTCACCAGAGACAGGTTCACATCCATGCCTTCCACCTGGAAGTGCGGCACCGCAAACAGCTTCACGCGGAAGAAGCCCGGGTTGTCTTCGATATCTTCCACCACCACCTTCGCGTCACGCAGCGGATGAGAAGCCTGCAACTCATCGCCCGGATCGGTCATTTCCGTCACCAGACTACGCACCCAGGTATTCAGCTCCAGCTCCAGCAGACGGCGGTCCTTGGTGGTGCCGATGTTCTCGCGCTGGATGAGCTTCAGATAGTGCGCAATACGCGACAGCAGGAAGATGTACGGCAGACGGGCATTGATGCGGCTGTTGGCTGTGGCATCTGCGGTGTCGTACAGCGCCGGTTTCTGCGCGGAGTTCGCCGAGAAGAAGCAGGCATAGTCGCGGTTTTTGTAATACGAGAGCGGAATAAAGCCGAGGTTGGCAAACTCAAACTCGCGGGTCTCCGGGATCATCACCTCAGACGGGATTTTCACCTGGTTGCCGGTACCCAAATCGTACAGATGAATAGGCAAATCTTTCACCGCTCCGCCCGCCTGCGGGCCACGGATCTGCACGCACCAGCCGTTATTGATGAAGCTCTTCACCATGTTTGACGCGAAGGAGAACGACGCGCTGGTCCACAGGTATTTCTCGTGATCCGGGCCTTTCACCTGCTCAACGTAGTTAAAGCTGCGCACCGGTACGGTGTCCGGGCCATACGGCAGACGCCCCAGCACGCGCGGCATCACGAGGCCGATGTAGCGGGCGTCGTCAGTGTCGCGGAAGGATTTCCACTTGATGTATTCAGCGCGGTCGAAGTAGTTGCCGATGTCCTTAATTGCAGCGACCTCTTCCATAGAGTCTTTCAGGAAGAATTTCGGGCCGACAGAGCCAATAAACGGCATGTGTGCGGCGGCAGACACTTTCGAGATGTTGCGCAGCAGCGCCACATCCTGCGGGCTGGCGTCAAATTCATAGGATGAAATCACGGAACCAATCGGCTCGCCGCCCGGGGTGTCGTATTCGGCGGTATAGGTGTGCCAGTAGAGGCCGCTCTGGATCAGTTCCGGTGCATCCTCAAAATCCTGGCGCAGGTCGTCCTTGGAGACGTCCAGAATCTCGGTTTTCACATTCTGGCGGTAGTCGGTGTTGTCCACCAGCTGCTTCAGGCCGCGCCAGAGGGATTCCACTTTCTGGAACGCCTGGTGATGCATTACGGCATCCAGCTGACGGCTAATCTGGAAATCCAGTTCGGCGATATGGTGGTCAATCAGCGTTTTGTCGAGCTTCTCCACGGGCTGACCGGATTTGCGGATGCAGTCCATAAACACCTGCATCGCCGCCGTCAGGCGTTCACCCGCCGGCGCGTCAGAAAGCGCGGCATCATCCAGAAACGCATTGATATCACCCAGGCTCGAGGCCGGAGTCAGGTTGATTTTTTCAAACAGGGAGGCGTAAACGCCCTCTTTTTCCAGTACGATGGTCTGCCCCTGCGCGGAGGCGGTTTCACTATTCACAGACATCAGCATATTCCCGGTTAATCCATTAAATTACACATGCCGCTTATTTCGGGGCCAGTGCACTCATTTCGTCGCGTAATTCCTGAGACAGCGCCGGGTCCTTAAGAATTTTCTCGAGTTCTTTTCTGAAAGTGGCGTTATCAAGAAGATTGGATTTGAGGTCGCGTAATAAATTACGCATGGCCAGCATGGCGCGGAGCTGGGGGATCTGGCGGGCAACCTGTTCAGGTTCGAAATCCTTAATATCGGAGAAATTCAGTTTTATACTTTCCTCCGAACCATCGACAGCCATGGTGTTAGGCACCGTCAGATTAACCTCCGGGTTAAATTCCGAAAGTACGCTATTAAAGTTATTTTTGTTGACGTTGATTTTCTTCCTTTCGGACAATGGACGATTCTCTTTTCCATTACTGAAATCGCCGACAGTGAGAAGTTTAAGCGGCAGTTCGACTTTCTTCTGCGCGCCGCCTGTATGCAGCGCCAGCTTTAAATTTATGCGTGCCTTGGGCACCTCATTCTGAAATGAATCGGCCATAGCAGTCCCTTTCTTTGCAAGAAATACGAGTTAAGTGAGTGACGGGTCTTTACAAAACCATATTAGAGCAAAAGCCCATTCATGATCAACTTTTCAGATCAAAGATCTGCATATGGATTTTTCTTAAGAATTTTCCACTAATCACTAGTATTTATAAATTCCAGATATAAGTGGCACGCAGAAAGTATTAACCATTTATTCACAATAGATTAGCAGGAACGTCTGCCTTGATAGAGAATATTGAATTCATTGCCACCTGTCGTTGAATAATTGATTTATATCAATGCTGATCTAAGCATCAGCTGCAAAATCGCAGAGACATATCATCTTATTCAATAAACCTCCTGAATATGGAAAAATCCTATATCGGACAAAAGTCAGGTTTTAAATAGCAGGAATCAAGCTATTACATGGAGGATGTATAAATGCTTGCACGCTTTTCAATAAACTGGAAAAGAGATGTCGCTCGAAGCATTCATCAAAAGAATAAATGATTTTTTATGAAAGGAATTTTGATAATAACTAGCCTGTAGGTACCATGAACCGTGTGTTCAGGCGCTTAAGCGATGTATAGCTATTTGCCAAAACCACTTAAGCGCCTTTCCTGTTTTTTTAATGCTTTTCAATATACATTGTACGACTGTACGCAACATCCTCTGGGTTATTTATCGGATACCCTTTAACCCAGGGCTTAATGAGGCGGCCATTGGTGTATTGATAAATAGGGGCTATCGGCGCTTTCTCGGCGAGGATCTTCTCGGCCATGTTGTAGTCTGCATTACGCGCTTTTTCAGTGGTTTCGAGCGTCGCCTGATGAATAATCTTATCGTAAGCAGGGTCGTTGAACCGTGAGATGTTGCCGGTGTGAGAGGACGTCAGCAGCGACAGGAATGTCGACGGCTCATTGTAATCCCCTACCCACGACGCACGGATCACGTCGAAATTCCCGGTATTGCGGCTGTCGATGTAGGTCTTCCATTCCTGATTCTGCAACTTAACGTCAACACCCAGATTTTTCTTCCACATAGATGCGACGGCAATGGCGATTTTCTGGTGGTTTTCAGACGTGTTGTACAGCAGCGTTAATTTCAGCGGGCGCTGGGGACCATAGCCTGCTGCCTGTAATAACGTTTTCGCCTGAGCGTTTAGCTCCTGCTGCGACATCTGCTCAAATGGCGAGATTTCCGGTGTAAAACCGGCAGTGACATCGGGAGTGAAATGCCAGGCCGGTTTCTCACCGGTTCCCAGGACTTTTTCCGCCATAATACGTCTGTCGATAGTCATGCTGAGCGCCAGACGTACGCGGGCATCCGCAGTTGGGCCTTTTTGTGTGTTAAACGCGTAGTAATAGGTCCCAAGCTGTGGCGGTGTATAAACCTGTCCCGGAATATCTTTAAGCAGCTTCTGGTACATGTTTTTCGGAAATGATTCCGTAATATCAATGTCGCCCGCCAGGTAGCGTTTGGTCGCTGAGGACTCCTGGTTGATTGGCACAAAGGTGACTTTTTTAAGCACCGTGTTGGCGTTATCCCAGTAGTGAGTATTCGGCTCAACCACCAGTTTTTCATTCACCACGCGATCTTTCAGCACATACGCACCGTTGCCGATGAGCGCGCCAGGGCGCGTCCATTCTTTACCGCTTTCCACGTTTGCCTTTTGAACAGGATAGAACGCAAAGCTAGCCGTGAGGTTGCTGAACCATGGCAGCGGTTTATCCAGCTGCACGCGCAGCGTTTTAGCATCGACTGCCGTCACGCCGAGCGTTTCCGGTGCAGCTTTACCATCGATAATGGCCTGCGCATTATTAATACCCGCCAGCGCTGCAAACCAGGCGAAAGGTGACGTAGTTTTAGGATCAACCAGACGACGCCAGCTGTAGACAAAATCTTGTGCCGTCACAGGGGTACCGTCAGACCACTTCGCGTTATCCCGCAACGTAAACGTCCAGACACGGTTATCGTTGCTCTGCCAGCGCGTCGCCACGCCGGGAACCAGCTCCCCTTTTTCGTTCTGATTCACCAGCCCTTCATAAAGGTCGCGGATCACCTGTATCTCGGGTAAACCCACCGCTTTTGCCGGATCGAGCGAGGCGGGTTCATCTTTAATGTGTCGAACCAGCTCCTGCTTTTGCGCCAGCTCCGTTCCCCTGGGAACCTCCGCGGCATATGAAAGTGAAGAAAACCCGCACAGCCACAGCGCAGTACAAAGAAGCGAAACAGGATGCTTCATACGATCCCCTTAATGATGTCAGGTAACAGGCAGATGCGTAATTATTTGTTTCGAAACGGAGAAATGCAAATGCTTCCTCAGGAAAGTTGATGTCAGGCAATTTTACACACAGACGGAAACTATTTGATTAAGCGCGGGTTTTGCACAACACTGCCAGAAGCGACTTCATCATCAGGGTTTATTATGGCAACCACCCGACCAAGAACGGAACGCGGCGCCTTCCCGCCCGGGACTGAACATTATGGCCGCTCATTTTTAGGCGCCCCACTGATCTGGTTTCCGGCTCCCGAGCCCGATCGCACTAGCGGCTTAATCATTGCGGGCACACATGGCGATGAAAACTCGTCCATCGTGACGCTTTCGTGCGCGCTACGTACGCTGGCCCCCGATTTACGACGACATCATGTGATTTTGACCGTCAACCCGGACGGATGCCAGCTTGGATTACGGGCGAATGCACGAGGCGTTGACCTTAACAGGAACTTTCCGGCAGCAAACTGGCGTGCCGGTGAAACGGTGTATCGCTGGAACAGTTCGGCGCAGGAACGAGATGTGGTCCTGCTTACGGGAGAAAAACCGGGTTCCGAGCCCGAAACCCAGGCTCTGTGCCAGCTTATTCATAAGATCCACCCGGCCTGGGTTGTCTCTTTCCACGATCCCCTCGCCTGTATTGAAGATCCTCGTCATACAGCGCTCGGGCAGTGGCTGGCGGATGCGTTTGCTCTACCTCTGGTAACCAGCGTCGGGTATGAAACGCCCGGGTCGTTTGGCAGCTGGTGCGCGGACCTCAGTCTTCACTGTATCACTGCAGAGTTTCCGCCTATTTCCTCGGATGAAGCGAGTGAAAAATACCTCAGAGCGATGACAGATCTTTTGCGCTGGCAGCCTCAAAGATGAAGTACGCCGGAGGTAAAACTCAGGGCGGGTGAAACGTCAACCGCCAGCCAGGTTGGGCCATCCAGATCGGCAAAACGCACGCTGTTCACCAGCGGGAGTGCAGCACCGATCGCTCTGGACGTGCACAACATACAGCCCAGCATCAGGGAAAAGCCTTGCGCCTGCGCATCCTTTGCCAGTGACAGGGCCTCGGTTAACCCACCCGTTTTATCCAGCTTGATGTTCACCATCTCGTAGCGGCCCTTGAGGGCTGACAGGCTCTCACGGGTATGACAGCTTTCGTCTGCACAGACGGGAAGCGGATGAATAAAATTCGCCAGCGCGGCATCGTCTTCTGCCGGGAGAGGCTGCTCCAGCATGGCAACGCCCAGATCGGCAAGTAGCTGACAACGGGCTGCCAGCCCTTCGCTGTGCCATGATTCGTTCGCATCGACGATAAGGGTGGCATCAGGTACCGCCGCACGAATGGCGACCATGCGTTCGCTAATCAGACGATCGTCGAGCTTCAACTTTAATAAGGTTGCACCGGTGGCATACAACGCCTGAGCGCTGGCGGCCATTTGCTCTGGTTCACCAATGACCACCGTTTGCGCGGTGACGATCGATTGCGGCAGCGTAACGTCCAGCAGCGAAGGTAGCGGTTTTTGTTGTTTCGCCGCTTCCAGACTCCAGAGTGCGCAGTCAATCGCGTTACGTGCCGCTCCGGCCGGCAACCTCTGCTGAAGAGCCTCACGCGTCAGGCCCGCCTGCAACTCGGGCACCACCGTCATAATTTGCGCCATGACTGACGCCAGGCTTTCTCCGTAGCGAGGATAAGGGGTACATTCCCCGACGCCTTTTACGCCGTCCTCTTCACATTCAACCACGACCACACAGGCCTCATTACGGCTGCCACGCGAGATCACAAACGGGGTGTGCAATGGCCAGGCTTCTTCATAGACCTTAACGCTTCTCATCACTGACTCCTTGCAGGCCGGAAAGGCAGAAAATTGGTTTGCCGTGCTAACTGCGGATGACATACACTAGCCACGACGTTAACTATTTGTAAACAGGAAGATATCTATGTCACAACTCGTTCATTTCCAGGGCAACCCGGTTGCTGTTGCAGGTTCCATCCCACAGTCTGGCAGCAAAGCACAGCCTTTTACTCTGGTGGCTAAAGATCTGTCTGACGTCACGCTGAGCCAGTTTGCTGGCAAACGTAAAGTCCTGAACATTTTCCCAAGCATCGATACTGGCGTTTGTGCTGCATCAGTGCGTAAATTCAACCAGCTGGCGACCGAAATGGATAACACCGTAGTGCTGTGCATTTCTGCTGACCTGCCGTTTGCCCAGTCCCGCTTCTGCGGCGCTGAAGGCCTGAGCAACGTCATCACCCTTTCCACTCTGCGCAGCCCGGATTTCCTGGAAAAATACGGTGTTGCCATTTCCGAAGGCGCGCTGAAGGGTCTGGCTGCTCGTGCGGTGCTGGTGATCGACGAAAACGACAACGTTGTTTTCAGTGAGCTGGTTAACGAAATCACTACCGAACCGGATTACACCGCTGCACTTGAGGCGCTTAAAGCCTAAACGTAAAAAAGCCTCTGCAAAGAGGCTTTTTTATTTATTCGTCACCCTTCTTCTGATTTAACCCATACTCGCGCAGCTTATTCGCAATCGCGGTATGTGACACCCCAAGACGTTTAGCCAGCTTGCGCGTGCTCGGATAGCTGCGATAAAGCTGCGTTAACACCGAACGCTCGAAACGGCTGGTGATGTCATCCAGCGAGCCTTCCATTGCCTCTTCGCCTACCGAGACCGTCCCGGCATCGTAATCCGGCAAGAGAATATCCTGAGGACGCAGTTCATACCCTTCAAGCTGAGTTAATGCGCGATAGACCGCATTTTTTAGCTGACGAATATTGCCCGGCCAGCCGTAACGCGTCAGCACGGTACCCAGGTCGGCAGAGAGCTTCGGACGCGGCACGCCCTGCTCGTCGGCAAAACGGGCGACGAACAGTTCCGTCAACGGCATGATGTCCTGCGGGCAATCGCGCAGCGGCGGAATATTAAGCGTCAGAACGTTGAGACGATAGTAGAGATCTTCGCGGAATACCCCTTTCTGCACCAGCTCCACCAGGTTTTTCTGGGTGGCGCAGATGACGCGAACATCCACGTGCACTTCATGATCTTCCCCCACGCGGCGGAACGTGCCGTCATTGAGAAAACGCAGCAGTTTCGCCTGCATGCGTGGCGACATTTCACCAATCTCGTCCAGCAACACCGAGCCGCCATTCGCCTGTTCAAAGAAGCCTTTTTTGCCTTCCGGCGCATGCCCGAACAGTTCACTTTCCACCGCATCTTCAGGAATAGACGCGCAGTTCAGCGCCAGATACGGTTTTGCCGCACGCGGGCTGGCCATATGCACAGCATGCGCCAGCAGATCTTTCCCCGTACCGGTATCCCCGGTAATCAGCAGCGGTGCCGTAAGATTTGCCAGCTTGCGCGCCTGGTCGAGCACGTGACGCATCTTCGGGCTCACCGCAATAATCTGGCTGAATGCGCCGACGTCCTGGCTGGAAAGGTTCTGTAACTGGCGTCCCATGCGCACCGTGGAGCGCAGCATGATTACCGCGCCGGTGAGCACCCGCGCGGCATTTTCCCCTTTCAGGTAGACCGGCGTGATCTCCATCAGGAAATTCTGTCCATTGATGACGACGTGCTCGCTATGGGTATTTTGCGGGTTGCTGTCCAGCCAGCGCTGGAAATTAAAACCTGGGATCAATTGCGTGGCGTAATGACCGATAAGCTTTTCCTGAGTCTGCGCAAACAGCTGGCAACTGGCCTGGTTAACGCGCTCGACTTTGTTTTTCAGATCGAGAGAGAGAAACGGCTCCGGCATTGCTTCCAGCAGTGCGCTCAGCGCAAGGTGTTCCCGCTCGGATGGCATCCAGGGGATGGTGCGTACATCCGTAACGCCAGCGATACGGCGGATTTCGGCCATCAGGCTACTGAAGGTATTAAATTCAATTTCGGCAAAATTGAGGTAAATTCGCCCGACAGGGTCGATCTCTATGCCACGTAAATCAATGCTACGTAAAACAAGAAGATCGAGTAACTCGCGGGTCAGACCGAGACGGTCCTCACAAAAGACTTCCAGACGCATGGGAAATTCACCGTTTAAGCCAATAACAGTAAAATGATATGTCAGATCACGGTATTCGGGAAGGTGGCTGTCAACAAATATTGACAGCCCGCACGATTAGTAAACGAAACCTCACTGAGCAGGTTTTTTATTGAGCGTCTCTTTAAGCTGACCAATCAATTCGCGACGGAAATCCCCCAGCCGCGGCTTATCGCCATCGATCCAGGGGAGTGGACGACAAACCTCCATCGCTTTGATTCCTAAGCGTGCCGTCAGCAGACCGGCACCAATCCCCTGCGCCGCCCGGGCAGAGAGACGCGCCGCAAGATCCTGCGACATCCAGTCCATCCCGACCTCCCGCACCAGTTCGCTTGCCCCGGCGAAGGCGATATTCAGCAACACCAGTTTGAACAGGCGCAGTCGGCTGTAATAGCCAAGCTCAATGCCATACAGCCTGGCGATGCGGTTGATCAGGCGCAGGTTGCGCCAGGCGATAAAGGCCATGTCCACCATCGCCAGCGGACTGACGGCAATCATCAGGGTGGATTCCGCCGCCGAGCGGCTGATCTCACGACGAGCCTGCGCATCCAGTACCGGCTGAACAATGTGCGCATAGAGCGTGACCACTTCCTGGTCATTCTGGGTTTCGTGGATCGCCGCATACCAGCGCTGAAGCGCCGGGTGAGAGTGATCTATCCCGGCCTGAGCCGCAAGCTTTTCACAAAAAGCACGCCCTTTTCCGGTGCCGTGGCTGTGCAGCAGATCCCGCGCTTCATCGCGTTCGTGCGCACGCTGACGCAGACGCCAGAGGCGACGCCACTCGGTCACGACCGAGCCGACGCCCGCACCAACGATCAACGCCCCGGCGGCGCATCCCCCCAGCGCTACCCAGTCCTGGGTTTGCCAGGCATTGACGCCCCACTGCACGCCCTGACCAATTACGCTCACACCAAAAAGGGCTAACCCGGCGGTCACCATCTTACGCCACAGGCTGCGTTTCGGGCGCAGTGCCGCATCAACGACCGCTTCCGCCTGCCCCTCTTCAACCAACGGCTCCTCTGCCAGCACGGGAGCAAAGTTGTCGGCCTGCGGACCGCTGAAGGTTTGCGCTGTTTTAAACGCCTCATGCGGGGACTGCTCAAGCTGGCCGGTAAAATCAATGCGGGGTTTTAACGGTTCCGTCATCGCAATTTATCTCCAATTAAAAACTCCAGCGCGGCATCCAGACGGATATGCGGCAATGGCTGGTCAACGTTCATGCTCTGCGGACGGAAGTCTTCGAACTGAAAACCCTGGCTTTGCCAGAAAGCCTGGCCCGGCAAACGCGGGGGAACTTCGCCCGGATAGACCGTGAGCGGCTCACCGTCGCTGAGTCGGTTGCCCCGCAGGGCCGGAATTTTCTCGCCATTCACGTCAATCAACCCACTCTGTGTAGCCTGTACGGACGCCAGACCCAGACAATCCATACTAATCCCTTCGAACGCCGCGTTCTGCCAGGCATCCTGCACCAGCTGTTGCAGCAGGGATACCATGTTGGCGTGCTGATCGACCGTCACATGATCAGCTTTTGTGGCGGCAAACAGCAGCTTGTCGATGACCGGCGAGAATAAACGGCGAAACAGCGTACGCTGGCCATAATGAAAACTTTGCATCAGCTGCGTCAGCGCCAGCCGCATATCATTGAACGCCTGCGGCCCGCTGTTGAGGGGTTGCAGGCAGTCCACCAGCACGATCTGGCGGTCAAAGCGTAAAAAATGATTTTTATAAAAACCCTTAACCACCTTCTCACAGTAATAATTGTATCGCTCGCGGAGCATACCGGCGTTGGTGGTCTTGTCTGCCTGCGCCAGCTTCGATTCGCCGATGCGGTCAACGTCCGGCCACGGGAAAAACTGTAGCGCGGGAGCACCGGCTAGATCTCCCGGCAGAACAAAACGGCCCGGCTGAATAAAATGCAGCCCCTCCTGCTTGCACTGATGCAGGTAATCCGTCCAGGCCTGGGCTATGACGGCCAGACGGTTTTCATCCGCCGGCGCCAGCGGATCCAGCCCTTCGCAAAGCTGGCGCCATTTGGTCGACCACTCTGCCCGCTGCCCCTGCAACAGACCGGTCATCTGTCGGGACCAGCTCAGGTAATCCTGCGCCAGCATCGGTAAATCGAGCAGCCATTCTCCCGGATAATCCACAATTTCGAGATACAGCGTGGACGTTTCTTTAAAGTGACGCATCAGGGATTCATTCGAGCGAAAACGAAGCGCAAGGCGAATTTCGCTCACGCCACGCGTCGGGGTGGGCCAGGCGGGAGGCTCCCCGTATAACTGTGCCAGACCTTCATCATAGGTGAAACGGGGGATGCCAAAATCACGTTGCGGTACGCGTTTTACGCCTAACAATCGCTCCTCGCGAACCGCGCTAAGCAGTGGCAGGCGCGCCCCAGCATGCAGGTTCAACAGCTGATTGACCATCGCCGTAATGAATGCCGTCTTACCGCTGCGGCTCAGCCCGGTAACGGCAAGACGCAGATGGCGATCAACGCCACGGTTCACCAGAGAATTGAATTCGTTTTTAAGTCGCTTCATCGCCGTCCTTCATTGTCTGGAACCCTGAACAAAGTCACTTCAGAATACAGTAAATTGGGGCAGATCGTTGATTATCAATTCTTAATTATTGCTATTGCCGTTTTCTCTCCAGTAAGATGGACGCAATTGCTGTCCGTCTGGAGTGAGTAAGGTGTATGTCACCCACCATCTATGATATTGCCCGCGTTGCTGGCGTTTCGAAATCAACCGTGTCACGCGTTCTGAATAAACAAACGAATATTTCTCCTGAAGCGCGTGAAAAGGTGTTGAAGGCGATAGATGAGTTAAATTACCAACCTAATAAACTTGCCCGCGCACTCACCTCTTCTGGCTTCGACGCCATTATGGTTATTTCGACCCGCTCAACCAAGACCACTGCAGGAAATCCCTTTTTCTCAGATGTACTGCATGCCATTACGGCAAAAGCAGAAGAAGAAGGTTTTGATGTTATTTTACAAACGTCCAAAAGCAGTGAAGATGATCTGCAAAAATGCGTGGGTAAAATAAAGCAGAAGATGATCAAAGGCATCATCATGCTAAGCTCGCCGGCGAACGAGTCGTTTTTCTCGACGCTGGATGAATACGGTGTGCCTGTGGTCGTCATTGGTAAAGTGGAAGGAAATTACCAGAATATCTATTCTGTCGACACGGATAATTTCCGCGACAGCGCCATATTAACAGACTCGTTTATCACGCATGGCCGCACCAAAATTGCCTGCCTGCATGCCCCGCTCGATTATCACGTCTCTATCGATCGCCTGGCGGGTTATAAATTCAGCCTTGAGAAACACGGCATCGAAATTAACCCGACCTGGGTTATCGATGGCGGCTATACCCATGAAAGCGCGCTTCAGGCGGCCTGCCAGCTACTCTCCTCAGACAACCCGCCCGATGCGGTTTTTGCGACTGACAGCATGAAATTGCTGAGTCTTTATCGTGCTGCGGATGCGCTAAATCTGGCGATCCCGGAACAGGTCGCAATGGCAGGATACAGCGACCCGATGCTATCTCTCATTTTAACCCCTGCACCAGGCGGCTTTGATATCCCCACGAAAAAGCTGGGCGAAGAGAGCTGCGATTTGTTGTTCAGGTGCATTGCGGATAAACCTGCGCCGCATAAGGTATTGGTTGAAACACATTTTTCAGATGCAGCTTCGTTACGCTAAAAACCAGGGGCAAACGCCCCTGGTATAACGTCATCAGAACGCGTAATTGACGCCGACACCCGCATAGTGGAAGCGGTCGCTCTCGCCTTCGTCATGATTTTCCCATTCGTAGGCATACTCGAGCGTCATTGAAAGGCCATTCGCAAAGTCATAAGCATAGAGCAGACCCAGTCGATTGAAGTCATGCCCTTCACGAGTTGGATCGTTCTGCCAGTCCCAGTTTGACCAGCGATCGAGCCCCAGACGGGTGTAAGGTGTAAGCGTTGTCTGGCCTAATGAAACAGGCAGGTAGGCACGAATCTCCTGGGTGGAGAATTCACCGTTATTACGTGAACTGTCCATATTGAAGCCACGCTCTAAATAGTAGTTAACTTTTGCAGAGACGGTTTCGTTTATTGTCCAGGTAAATCCGGTTTCCGTTTCGACGCGGCTGTCAGAATAACCGGTTTTTCCCAGGTCATTCGCAAACTGGTACATGGCAAACCAACCGCCAAAACGCCAGTCATCTGTTAATTTCACATCCCAGTCAGGCTGAATTTTATAGCGCTGCATATTAGCACTACCGTCTTTCGCACCGTGCTCATCTTTAAAATGATATCCATAATTACGGAAACCGCCCGTAAGACCCAGCGTAAAATCCTCTGTGCCCATGAAGCGATACCGTAATTCAAATTCAGGACGATCGAAATAGGTGCCGCGCGTCATGCTGCTGTAATCAACCGGGCCTTCCTGATACATCGCCAGTGAAATTGTCCACGCATCATATGTGGCGTTAAACCACACGGAAGGTTCATATAATCCATCTTTATCGTCGCCCTGACCTTCGACGTTTTCAATTTCATACATGGCACCAATATTAAATTCCCACTGTTTGGTTGACTCTGTTGCTTGCGCGCAGCTTACCCCTGCGCACAGAACGAGCGCAGCACTTCTTAGTAGAGTACTCATTAAAATATTCCTTTATAATTAACATACAAAAAAACCGGAAACTTTCATTTCCGGCGAATACCTTTCTTATCTAATAGCTGCTTCAGTATCAGCATCGAAGAAATGGCACTTACTCATATCGAACTGGATGCCGATATTATCTCCTGCAACGTAATCATCCGCCGCTCCCGCACGGACAACCAGTTCATGCCCGCCCACGTTGGCATAAAGCATAAATTCTGCCCCAGTCAGCTCAGCGACGCTGATCTTCGCCGCGATGTTTTCACCGCTGCGCTGTAGCGTGAGAATGTCTTCCGGACGGATCCCAAAGACGACCGCTTTGCGCTGGTAACCTTGCGCATTCAGTACGGCCAGCTTCTCCTCCGGGATCTCCAGACGCAGCGTTTCCGTCACGAAATATCTGTCGTCGATCGCGCCACGAATGAAGTTCATCGCAGGTGAACCAATAAAGCCTGCAACGAACATATTCGCCGGCTCGTTGTAAACCTGCTTCGGCGCGCCCACCTGCTGAATGATGCCGTCTTTTAAAATCACAATACGGGTCGCCATCGTCATGGCTTCCGTCTGATCGTGCGTCACGTAAATCATGGTGGTGTTGAGCTTCTGGTGCAGCTTGCTGATTTCAGCGCGCATCTGTACACGAAGCTTGGCATCGAGGTTTGACAGCGGTTCATCCATCAGGAAGACCCCTGCTTCACGCACTATCGCCCTGCCTAACGCCACGCGCTGACGCTGACCACCTGACAATGCGCCAGGTTTACGCTGGAGATAGTCGCGTAAACCCAGGATCTGGGCCGCCCAGCTAACACGTTCTTCGATGATGGAAGGTGCTATTTTTTGCATCTTCAGACCAAACGCCATGTTGTCGTAGACCGTCATATGCGGATAGAGCGCATAGTTCTGGAAGACCATTGCGATATCACGGGACTTGGCGGGAACATCATTCATACAAACCCCGTCAATAATCAGTTCACCTGCGCTGATCTCCTCAAGGCCGGCAATCATTCGCAGCGTCGTGGATTTCCCACAGCCCGATGGACCGACGAAGACGATAAATTCTTTATCTTCAATCTCGAGATTGAAATCCTTAACCACGTGGACCTGGTTATCATAGATTTTCTGAATGTGTTTCAGAGACAGTTGAGCCATTATTAATTCCTTATCAATACGCCCGGGATGCCCAGAACGCCGTCAGGCGTTCCCAGGTCAGTTCCTGCGTTGAATGAAGTTGTAATCCCGCATGGTTCAGGCCAGGCCCAATCCCGACCGACAGCATTCCTGCGGCGTTGATCGCATCTACCCCTGCGGCGGCATCTTCGATACCAATGGCCTCTTCAGGACGCACGTTCAGTCCTTTACAGGCTGCAAAGAAGATCTCCGGGTCCGGCTTTGAGCGGCAAATGCGCGAAGCATCGGCGCAAAAATCGAAAGCCTGATGAATACCCAACGCGTGCAAAATCCCAGGGGCATTAAGCGATACGGATGCCAGCCCAATTTTGACCTTCGCGGCGCGAATATCCGCCAGCACGTCGCGAATACCCGGGAGCAGCGAATCCTGCGTCAGTGATGCCAGCGACTGGACGTAAAGCGCGTTTTTTTTCGTCGCCAGCGCCAGGCGCTGCTCGTCACTGAACATCCCCTCTTTCCCGCCATGTTTCAGAATGCGCTGGAGGGAGTCCATTCGGCTTATTCCCTTCAGCTGTTCGTTAAATACTTCATCGAAGGTAATACCAATCTCCTCCGCCACGGCGCGCCAGGCCAGAAAGTGAAGATGCGCGGTATCGGTGATCACCCCGTCCAGATCGAATACAACAGCGTTAAGCGTCATGGCGCCCCTCCGTGGTAGCGGTCCCATTAACAGGTGCAAGAAAGTCCTTATGCGCGCAGACTTTTCGCCCTGATACGTGCAGCGTTTTACCCCACAGCGTCAACGTGACAGGTGCGGTAGTCTCAATGGTTAACTGGTCATTTTCACAGGTAATGTGCATTGTTGCGTCCCGCCACCGCAGCGGGAAGGCGAGTTTATGCCAGTGAACAGGCAGTTTCGGTGCAAGATGCAGCTCCCCTTCGCTAATGTGCAGGCCAGCAAACCCCTGAATAGCGCCCAACCAGATCGCACCGGTGGCGGCGGCATGAATACCGTCATCACTGCTGTGTGGGTCGTCCCCCAGGTCGATGGCGATACCGTCACGCCAGAAGGCATACGCCCCCTCGGTGTCACCGCAGCGTGCGAGCACAATGCCGTGAATGGCTTTACTCAGGGATGAATCATGAATCGTGCGTGGCTCGTAGAACGCCAGATTGGCGGCACATTGCTGCGGCGTAAACCGTTCCGGCAGCAGGTAGTTAAGCATCACCACATCGGCC
The DNA here is from genome assembly GCF_014982425.1 of Enterobacter cloacae complex sp. I1M. NCBI lineage: Bacteria > Pseudomonadati > Pseudomonadota > Gammaproteobacteria > Enterobacterales > Enterobacteriaceae > Enterobacter > Enterobacter cloacae complex sp. I1M. The sequence continues at coordinate 99,354 of NZ_JADCLG010000023.1, forward strand.
TGCTTCAGGATCTGCATCTCGTTCACTTCCGCGCGAGAGTAATCAAGCAGAATGGTTTGCTTACCCGCTTTGGCTTTATAGCGGCTCAGATCGATGGCAGGTTTTGCCATGAAGGTATCATCCTGCGGGATCACACCGTCTGCGTCGGCCTCTGGCAGCCACAGGCGCGCCAGGAACTTCCCGGCATTCTCCGTAAAACGCGCATCTTCACGGCCAAACATCGCCATAAACTGACGCGCGCAGGCAACGTTGTGCCAGGCCAGATAGTTGGTGTAGGCGTTGTTGTTGACATGCTCGGTGTATTCATCCGGTCCGATCACGTCATGGATCTCAAGACGACCATTGATTTCCGTCGCGCGTCCCATCCAGAACGAAGCGGTTTCCATCAGTAGCGTCAGTCCCTCATTTCGCATAAAGGCATCGTCGTGTGTCGCCTGCCAGTAAGCGACCACGGCCCAGGCGATATCAGCTACGATGTGATGTTCAGCGAGTGCGGAAGCCACCTTCTGGCGAACCCCGGTGCGGATGTTAATGGCCGCGAATTCTGGCGTCTCTTCCTGTCCGCTGGCCGCACTTTCCCACGGGAACAATGCACCCGGCCAACCGTTACGGCGCGCTTTTTCCCGTGCGCCTGCCAGATTAAGCCAACGATAGCGTAGCAGGCTGCGGGCAATCTGCGGGCGGGTAAACAGATGGAACGGCAGCAGGAAAATTTCGGTATCCCAGAAGACGTGCCCCTTGTACCCCTCACCCGTCAGCCCTTTCGCCGCAATACTGCTTCGCTCATCATGAGCAGGCGTCATTGTCGTCAGATGCCAGACGGCGTAATCCAGCGCCAGCTGATCCTGTTGCTCTGTGGAAGTCACTTCCACACGTGCGTCGCGCCAGACATCTTTCCAGGCATACGCTGAGCTTTCAAGCAACGCCTCATAACCTCTTGCCGCACAGACTTTAAGATCGGCCAGCGCGTTGCGCGCGAATGACTCCTGCGACAGCGCTTTCTCGCTACGATGAGCCACCCAGACGATCTTCTCAAGCGTGACAGTGTCACCCCGAGCAATCGTCAGCGAATGATGCACGCTGAGACGGCGGTTTTTGGCGGTGAAACAGCTGTCGCTTTTCGTCGTGAGCTGGCAATACGCCGAAACCACAACCTCAGATGCACGGTCCTGCGTTTCATACACGCCCTGCATGTAGTGCTGGTCAAAGATCCTGACCGAGATTTCATCCAGATGCTGTCTGCCGCTGTTCGTTTGTGTCGCATCTATGCCGGTTTTCAGCACGGCCTGAGCGTCGCCATCAAGCGGTGTGATCGAGAACTGCATTGCCACTAAGGGCAACTGGTCCAGCGAAACAAAACGACGGCTCTCCAGCCGATAACGTTTCCCGTCGGGTGCACGCCAGACAACGTTGCGATGCAGTTCGCCGTTAGCAAAGGCCAGCTCGCGCTGCCATTCAAGAATTTCGCCTGACAGGAGCGTGAAATTGACGCCATCAAGCTCAACATCAATACCGGTGATATCCGGCAGATTGACCAGCTCAGTAGTCTCGTTGCGACCCGCGCAATGATAAAGCCCCGCGAGATACATGCCTCTGGTCTGCTGGGTGTAATCTTCTTCATGCGTAGCGCGAATGCCCATGTAGCCATTCCCGCATGTCATGACAGAGGCATATTTGTTCAGGCTGTGAGGACAAAAGCCCGGATCGTTTAATACAGACACGTTCAGCATAATGTCACGCTTTCCCCTGTTTCTGCTGATTCATAAAGCGCGGCAACAAGCTGTTGTATAACCAGACCCTGTTCTGCGTCAGCGATCATAACGTGCTCTCCCAGCACATGACGCACGAAGGCATCCATACTGCGCAGATGGCGCTGATCGTCCGCCTCTTCACGATGGATAAGGGTTTCTAAAACACCGGCTTCGTCGTTATAGATATGCGCCGGGAACAGCGTTGCGCCTGCCTTATCACCGCAGAAAGAGACGTTCATGATGGACTGCTCGCGGATGTTAAGCGCAAAGGAGGTGTCCAGACGCAGAACGCCGCCGTTGCAGAATTCAATCGTGCCAAACAGGGCATCTTCCACGGTAAACTGCGTAGGATCCCATTCGCCAAACTGACCGGTGTGTTTCCGGTTCCCCAGTCTCTGGAAGCTGTGTGCGGTTACCCGCTTCACAGCCGGGAAGCCCAACACGTACATCGCAGCATCCAGCATATGAATGCCGATATCGATAAGCGGCCCGCCACCCTGGAGCGATTTATTGGTGAAAACGCCCCACCCCGGCACACCGCAGCGACGCAGCGCCTGCGCGGAAGTGAAGTAAATTTCACCGAGTGTGCCATTCATTACCGCATCGCGCAGGAGCTGGGTGTCCAGGGCAAAGCGATGATGAAAATCATACGCAAGGACTTTTCCTGCCTTGCGCGCCGCGATGCGCATCTGGTCGGCCTGTTCCGGCGTCATTGCCGGCGGCTTTTCACACATCACATGGCAACCCGCTTCGAGAGCCGCCATCACATGTTCAAAATGGAACCGGTTAGGCGAACAGACGCTCACCACATCCGGTTTTACTTTCTGCAACATCTCGTGAGCGTCCTGCCATGCCGATGGAATGGCATAACGTTCCGCGAACGCCTGTGCCTGCTCAAGGCGGCTGTCCATGACAGCCACCATTTGAACATCACTGCGCGTGGCGTAATACGAGGCATGCACTTTGTCTGCAACCTGCCCGGCGCCAATGATGGCGACGCGCAGAGGCAAAGGTGTAGAAGCACTCATCACGCTCGTCATCCTTAGCATTCACGCAGGTAATTGAGTGAGTCCTGATAGGCTTGAGCCGGATCGTCGGCACGAACCCGGCACTCGTACACCACATAACCCTGATAGTTATCAGCACGCAGCTGACCGAACAGGCTGGCGAAATCAAGGCTGCCGCTGCCCGGCTGATAGCGGTGGTTATCAGCAATATGCACATGACCCAGCAGATCGCGGTTGTGATGCAGCGCTTCCGTCAGTGAGTCTTCTTCAATGTTCATGTGGTAGAAATCACCGATGATCTGCACGTGCTTCAGGCCGTTCTCTTCGATATAACGACGCGCGTCGGCCAGGGTGTTGATCATATGATCCTGATAGCGGTTCAGCGGCTCCAGGTAGACGGTAGTACCGGTGTGCGCTGCTACCTCATCCAGCCAGCGCAGGGAAGCGCTGACCGCTTTGCGATCGCCATCCAGGCTACGTGGCGAAGTCATTGGCGGCAGACGGAAGGTAAACATCCCCCAGGCAGCCGGGACGATAATCCCTTTGCCGCCCACTTCTGCCAGCGCTTCCAGAATGCGTTCAATCTGCTGGAGACCGTTCAGGCGGCGTTCTTCGATGAAATCCCCGATCCAGCCATCGTATCCGCCACACGCCGTCGTAACCGGCAGACCGGTGGCTTTGATAGCGGCTTTCACTTCGTCGAGATGTTCAACCAGCAGCCGGCCATCAATTTCATAGCCATCAAATCCCATCGCTTTGATATATTTGAATTTTTCCATGATAGCGGTCGGGAAAAAGGCCTGGTTTTGTGTTGCGATTTTCATGATTTGCTGTCCTTAGCTTAAAAAGTAACACCCATTTTGATACTGAGTTCCGGGTGCTGATCGACATACTTCATGTAGCTTTCCGGGCTGGTGGTGAAGGTGACGACCGGGTCGATCAGATCTTCACAATTGAGATAACCGTTCATCAGCAATTCCCAGCAGGTCTCTTCAATACGCTTGCGACTCCAGCGTGGATAATCCGGGTTGGGTTCACTGCATGCGCGGGAGAAGACAATCTTCGCGTTGTTGAAGTGTGCTTCGCGGCCCAGGTTGAAGCCTGCCGCAAAAGGTTTGGCGAAAGCCACGTAAGAGATCGTGCCGCCGTAGGCGAGTCCGCGCAGCGCAGATTGCAGCGCATCTGCAAAGCCGCTGGTTTCGATGATCACATCCGCGCCCTGCTTGCCGGTCAGTTTCTTAATTTCAAGACCGACATCGGTACCGATTGGGTTCAGGCAGTGGTCTGCACCGTGACGGCGGGCGATCTCACAGCGATGTTCAATAGGATCGACACCAATAACCACTGACGCGCCAGCTTTTTTCGCCAGCTGAATCGCAATCTGGCCAATAGCGCCCAGCCCGACAACTACAACGAAATCCCCTACGCGGACGTTAGCATCACGCACGCCGCTCATGGCGAACTGAGCCGGATCGTAACAAACAGCGTTTTTCCAGGATGCGCCCTGCGGCATTTTGCGCAGCTTATAGTTGTTCACCGCGTTGACGATGACCGTTTCCTGCAATGGGCCGTAGCAGCAAACGCTGTCGCCGATCTGGTATTCCGTTACGTCCGCACCACATTCGATGATGTCGCCGACGATCATGTTTCCCAGCTGGAATTTACCAAATTCGATGCCGCGTGCTGCCCCCTCTTCACGTGGGGTAAACATCTGCCACTCGGCGTTAAACTCTTCATCAATGAACGGGCTTGCCGCGCGGAAATCCACAACTTCGGTGCCGTGTTTCGGGGCGCCATAACGGGCACGAATCTTCACTTCATGTGCTGCAACAGGACGATCTTCGTATTCCACCAGCGCCGCTACACGAGGCGCTGTCGCAACTAATTTTTTCATGACTCACTCCTTGTTAAAATCGGCCGCCTCAGCCCTTTACGCCGCCGGCGGTCAAACCACTTTTAATAAAACGTTCAGACAGGGCATACATAATGACAACGGGCAGTGCCGTCACCAGCGATGCCGCCATCATGCGACCCCAGATGTAATCTGGCGTACTGAAGAGCGTGTTCAGCCCCACCGGCAACGTGAAGTTGCTGGCGCTGGACAGGAAAATGGAGGCGAACAGGTAGTCATTCCACGCCACCATGAAGCAGTAAACGAAGACTGACACCAGACCCGAGATCGCCAGCGGCACGGTGATGCGGAAGATGATTTGCAGGCGGTTCAGGCCGTCCATCATCGCGGCTTCTTCGATTTCGTCCGGGATAGTGTCGAAATAGCTGCGCAGCATAAAGACCGCAGTCGGCAACGTCTGCGTCACCATGGTGATGATCAGCGCCAGCTCGGTGTCATAAATGCCGAGCGCGGTGATGATTTTGAACAGCGGCACTACCAGCAGGATCCCGGAGAACATATAGACGGTGTAGAAGCTCGCATTGATCGTCGTGCGCCCTTTAAAGCGCAGTTTGGATAATGCATAAGCGCCCAGCGTACCGAGAAACACCGCAATGACAGAGGAGGTCAGTGACACCACCATGCTGTTACGGAAATAATCCACAAACGGGAAAATCAGCGGGTTAAAGATGTCGATGTAGTGCTGTAACGTCCACTCCTGCGGCAGGATAGTCGGGTGCAGTGAGATCGCCTCTTTCGCGCTTTTGAACGATGTCATCAGCATCACAAAAAACGGAAACAGCGTGATAATCAGGAATACCGCCAGTCCCAGATAAAAACCGATACGGCCCAGAACGCGTTTATTTGTTGCCATTGAGGTTTACCCTTTTTCTGGTCAGCAGAATGACAGCGAAGATGATCACAAACAGCACAACGGAAATGGCGGCTGCTTTACCCAGGTCATTGAACGCAAAGGCGGTTTTGTAGAGATATACGCCCAGAATGTCGACCTTGGTGGTGAGCAGATAAACATCCGCAAACATGTAGAACATCCAGATGGTGCGCAGCGTGACCACCGTGGCCAGCACCGGCATGATGGCGGGCAACGTCACGATACGAAAACGCTGCCAGGCATTCGCCCCGTCCATCTCTGCCGCTTCGTACAAGGATTTATCAATGGTCTGTAGAATCGCGAGGAACGAGATAAAGGCATACGGGAAGTAACGCCAGATGGCGAACAGCACGACCAGGACAAAACTGCTGCCAGGGTTATCGAACCACAGCGGCGCCTGATCGTAGAGATGCAGCAGATCAACGCCAAGATAGTTCACAATTCCGTAGCCGTTGTTGAACATGTATTTCCAGGCAAATACCAGTGAAATAGACGGCGTCACATAGGACAGTATCACCAGTGAACGTGCCGTTTTCCGCATGCGGAATTCACGGTTAAAGAAGATCGCTACGGCCAGCCCCAGTCCGGTGCTGCCGATCACCACCAGCGCCGTATACCAGAACGTCATCCACAGGGAGTGCCAGAACGCAGCATCGCCCAGGATGCGAATGTAGTTATCCAGACCGACGAACACCGCATCAATACGCGGATTCAGCGGTAAACGTAAAAAACTGATTTCAATGTTAGAAATCATTGGCCAGGCCACCAGGCCCCCCAGCAAAATCAGGCTGGGGGCCAACAGCAGCATGGCGAAAGGCATATCTGAACGACCAGAAAACAACGTCTTCATAATTCCCTTCGCAAAGCGCTCCTATCGTTGTGATATCAGGTCAGTCAGCTTCTTCTGGCTGTTGCTTAACGTCGCACTGAGATCTTTTTGTCCCACCGTCACGTTATGCACCATGGAACTAATAATGCCGGACCCGGTAACATCTCCCATGCGGGTAAAGTTCTTGTCGCCCACGGCACCAAACACCTGGACGTTCGGGAACTGCGCAATCAGCTCGTAAGGCAGTTGACCAAAGGCCTTGATAACGTCGTTGTTTTTCCAGGAATCTGTGCCCACTACGAGTTTATTGACCGGTAGCGCGGCGCCCGGAGACATCATGACCCAATCAGAGGCGTTCTGAGCCTGCTCCATCCAGGTGACAAATTTCTCGGCGGCCTGCGTTTCCTCTTCGGTCTGGCCGGTAGTGATCGTCAACGAAGTGATCATGCCGTACACGGCTGATGATTTTTCCGTCGGGACCACGAACCCCAGGTTGGCCGGATTGCCATCTTTGAAGACCGCGGGCAGGATATAGGTAGAGTAAACGGCCATAGGCGCAGAACCGTTCATGAAGGCGTCTTTGATCTCCATGACATCATTCGAGCCCGGCATGGTGTTCGCGGCCAGTGCCCTATAAAACTCCAGCGCTTTCGACATCTCAGGGGTATCGATTTTCACGCTGCCGTTTGCATCAAAGACGTTGGCCCCTCCTGACAAAGCAAATTGCGAGAAAGCCTGCTCCGTCATAACGCTTTCTGCGGTTGGAAGCGCGATACCGTAATGTTTTTTCGCCGGATCGTTGAGCGCCTGACTGGCTTTCAGCAGTTGTTCCCAGTTGTGCGGTTCCTCGATCCCCGCTGCCGCGAGCGCATCTTTGTGATACCAGACGCCGGACAGCCAGGCGCTAACCGGCACCCCGGTCCATGCGCTGCCATCTTCCGTGCGAACAACGCGTAAAATACCGTCGTAAAATGTCTCCTCGCCCACCGCCTTGACGGCACGGCCGATGGCGTCACGATCCAGCAACTGCTCTTTATCCATGACTTTAGCGTAGTCATGACTGATCTCTATCACCTCCGGTAGCGCACCGGTACGGGCCAGAGTAATAACCTTGGTGTTATAGGCATCTTCCTCAACGGGTACCTGTTTCACCGTTATAGTCGGGTTCTCTTTTTCGAATTTTTCAATCAATTTCGTGATAACGGCCTGACGCTCCTGTTCTACCGACGAGTGCATAAACTCAATGGTGACCTGAGATGCTTTATCGTCCTTACAGCCTGATAACAGGGCGCACGAAACCAGTGCTGATAACAGCACAATTTTTGGCATTTTCATTTTAGGGTCCTTTTTAGTTTTCTTTAATCCACATTACCTGCCATGGATTGAGGATCAGCTCCGTACCGCTAATATCCTGTCCTGATAATAATTCCTTACCAGAAAGCGTTTGTTCATAAACGGTCTGCATTTTATTGCTAAAATTAAATAATGCTGTAATTCGCTCGCCATTTTCAGCAACACGAATAATTTTAAGAATTTGTTTACCCACTGCGTCGAAAGCAGCCTGACTATCCGGATGGAACGCCCTCTCGCCGCGACGAATAGCGATAAACTCACTCAAACGAGAATAAATTTGATAACGAATACTCTTCTTATTATTCAGTTCGCTATCAAGCTGCCCCGCCGTGTATTTTTTCCGGTTAATCGCGCGGTTATATCCGAGGCGTTCGACGCCTTCATAATCGTTCCGCGAACCAAGAATGCTCTGAATATAAACAGCCGGGACGCCTGGGAAACTTAACAACACAGCATGCGCGAGGAGGAACCGTGCAATACGTTCCTCATCTGAACTGTCTTGTAAACTTAACGCATCAAGATAGGTGACATTAATTTCATAAGGGCTTCGCGTTCCGTCAGGATTATTTTTCCAGTTGACCAGCGCGCCTTCCTGCTGAAGATTTTCGACCAACGAGAGGATCTCTGATTCCGGAAGAATGCCGCGCAGCGGATTCAAACCGATACCATCATGCGAGGCCAGGAAATTAAACCATGTAGTGTGTGAAGAAGGCAGTGCCAGCGACCCCGCCCATTGGCAAAGTGCTTTCACATCCTGACGATGAACGGCATGCAGCACCAGCGGAGGTAAGGAAAACTGATAGACCATCTGGGCTTCGTTTTCACCATCACCGAAGTAAGAGATGTTGTCTTTGTGCGGAACATTTGTCTCAGTAATGATCACAGTTCCAGGTGCCACGGCGTCCGTAATGGCGCGGAACAGCTGAATAAGGCAATGGGTTTGTTCCAGATGGATGCAGGTTGTTCCCGGGATTTTCCACATAAACCCGACCGCATCCAGACGAATATAACGCGCCCCTTCCATGAGGTAATGGAGCAGAACGTCAACCATTGCAATCAGCACCTGCGGCGAGGCGAAATTGAGATCGATCTGGTCATCGCTGAATGTAGTCCATAAATGACGAACGCTGCCATCATTAAGCGTAAACGGCGTCAACAGCGGTAAAGCGCGTGGGCGCGTCACCGCGGATAAATCGGTTTCCGGGTCGACAGAAATAAAGAAATCTTCATAACCAGGCTTCTGCGCCAGATAATTAGCAAACCATTCGCTTTTCGCTGACATATGATTGCAAACGAAATCAAACATTAAGCTGGCTGACTGTTTTAATTCCGCGACATCGCGCCAGTTTCCCGTTTCAGGTGCAACGGTATGATAATCAATAACGGAAAAACCATCATCTGATGACCACGGATAGAAAGGTAAAAGATGGACATGAGAAAAAGTACGAGAAAGCCACTCATTATAGAACCGGGTAAATACCGGCAATGCTTTCTCCCCTTTCGTGGAGATCTGATCGGCATAGGTAATCAGAACAACATCTTTTTCATCCCAGCCTGACTTACGCTTCTCCGTAATATTAACCGCCGCCTGTTGAAGCTTAGTTAATAACACGTCAAGGTGTGCATCTGAAAATGATTCACCGTAAATATGATTGATAAGGTATTTAATTTTTGCGTTCACATTATTTTCCATGGTAGCGGTCCCACGGAGTGGCAATCTACTCCCATGAAAAATATCTGTCAACGGACCTGGGGGCTGAAAAAGGCATTCTCAAAGCAGCGCAACGCAGTAATGTGAGCTGCCGCAAAGAAAGAGAAAAAGCAGAGGGGGAATTCATGCCCTCTCTCAGCGCGAGAAAGGGCTTATATGAGCGGGATTAGCGTGAAAAGTAGCGACGTGAAACGCGTTTTGCCAGTTTTTGTAACAGCGGCTCCAGGGCGACCGCCAGCAACATTCTGACCGGCTTACGGGCAACAGACTTGATCGCCCAGCCCGCCACACCAGCCGGACCATAACGTAACGCCGTCATCAGAACCAGTTTACCTGCGATTTTCAGGCCGGGTTTTACCTTCTGACCGGCCTGTTGCCAGTTTTGTTTCATGTAAGTTCTCTCTTAAAGCTGACGGAAACGACTTCTCAGCGTAAAGGTATCGGAGGTGACATAACGTTCCATCTCGCGCAATCGCTTCTCCCCTGCGCTCAGCTGTTCATCCACCGCGTTAAGAAGATCGCTGCTGGTTGGCGTGTTTTCCGCATCCAGCTCACCCTCCGGCATCGGATCAAGTACAAACGACAGAATGATGTAAGCCACCAGTGTAATAAAGGCCAGGCCAAAGAAAATCGACAATACAGTGACCACACGTACCAGTTTTACCGGGACATCCAGATAGTGTGCCAGCCCGGCGCAAACGCCCCGAACCATGCCCTGCTGCGGGATGCGCCACAGTTTTTTATTCAGATTTAGTCCAGCCATTAACGCTCCCTCCAGTTCGGGTGTTCCGCATCCAGGATGGCTTCCAGCGCCTGAATACGTTCGCGCATTTTGTTTGCCTCAGAAGAGAGCTGCGCCAGCCGCTGTTGCTCGCTTTGCGACAGCTCCCCGCGAGAAGAGCGGTTGCTGTAGTGCAGCCATAACCAGATGGGCAGAACAAACAGCACGAAAATTGTCAGGGGTATTGCCAGAAAAAGCGCGCTCATGTGTACTCCTTGTCTTGCGATGCGGCACGCTCAGGTGCCGCAGGATTTATTATTGGTGGTCTTGCTTCATTTTGGCTTTCAGCGCCGCCAGCTGCTCGCTAATTTCATCATCGGCTTTCAGGTCAGCAAACTGCTGATCCAGGGTTTTCTGCTTACCGATGCTGTGGCTTTCGGCTTCCGCTTCCATGTGGTCGATACGACGTTCGAACGATTCGAAACGCGCCATCGCTTCATCCAGTTTGCCGCTGTCCAGCTGGCGACGCACGTCGCGGGACGAACTTGCAGCCTGGTGGCGCAGCGCCAGCGCCTGTTGACGTGCACGGGTTTCGCTGAGTTTATTTTCAAGCTCACCAATCTCTTTCTTCATACGCGTCAGAGTATCATCCACCAGCGTCACTTCATGTTCCAGCGTGGCCACCATGTCGGTCAGCTTCTGCTTCTCAATCAGCGCAGCGCGGGCCAGATCTTCTTTATCTTTGCGCAGCGCCAGTTCAGCTTTTTCCTGCCACTCGTTAAGCTGGGCAGTCGCCTGCTCGATACGACGCGTTAACTGCTTCTTCTCTGCCAGCGCGCGGGCGGAGGTGGAGCGTACTTCAACCAGCGTGTCTTCCATCTCCTGAATCATCAGGCGCACCAGCTTCTGCGGATCTTCTGCTTTCTCCAGCAGCGAGTTGATGTTGGCGTTCACGATGTCGGCAAAACGAGAAAAAATACCCATAATTCAATCCTCATAGTTCTGTTATCGGGCGATGCCCTGCTGAGTAGTTAATACAAATCCCATGCCAACTTTTTATCTTATTGATTTTACTGGGTGTCATTGATATTTATCCATCCAGCGGCTATTCTCACCTGGTGAATATCACTAAGGAGTGGTTAATTTCATCATGGCTGAATATAAAGACAATTTGCTTGGCGAGGCAAACAGCTTCCTGGAAGTGCTTGAGCAGGTATCGCGCCTGGCGCCGCTGAATAAACCGGTGCTCATTATCGGTGAGCGCGGAACGGGTAAAGAACTTATCGCTAACCGTCTGCACTTTCTGTCTGGCCGCTGGGACGGGCCTTTTATTTCGCTTAACTGCGCGGCGCTGAATGAAAATCTGCTCGACACGGAGCTTTTCGGTCATGAAGCCGGCGCGTTTACTGGCGCACAAAAACGGCACCCCGGTCGTTTTGAACGTGCCGACGGCGGAACGCTCTTTCTCGACGAGCTGGCGACCGCGCCAATGCTGGTGCAGGAAAAGCTGCTGCGCGTCATTGAGTATGGCGAACTGGAACGCGTTGGCGGAAGTCAGCCGCTTCAGGTAAACGTTCGCCTGGTGTGCGCCACTAACGCCGATCTGCCCGCGATGGTTGCAGAAGATAAATTCCGCGCCGACCTGCTGGACCGGCTGGCTTTCGATGTCGTCCAGTTGCCGCCGCTGCGTGAGCGACGCAGCGATATCATGCTGCTGGCCGATCAATTTGCCATTCAGATGTGCCGGGAACTGGGCCTGCTGCTCTTTCCGGGCTTCAGCGAACAGGCCACCGAGACCCTGCTCGGTTACCACTGGCCGGGGAATATCCGTGAACTGAAAAACGTGGTGGAACGGTCTGTTTACCGTCATGGCAGCAGCGAGACCGAACTGGACAACATTATTCTCGATCCGTTTCGGCGCGAGGTTAAACAGCCCCTTGCTCCGGCGGTGCGCCAGCATGATCCGGCGTTGCCGCTCGATTTACGCCAGTTCCAGCATCAGCAGGAGCAGCAACTGCTGGAACGGAGCCTGAAAGAGGCGAAATATAACCAGAAACGGGCAGCTGAACTGCTGGGTCTGACCTACCATCAGTTAAGGGCATTGCTCAAAAAACATCAAATGCGCTGACATTATCAGCACTTACCCCCAGACATTTTTACGAAGCAGGCGTAAGTGCGATACACTTTGCAGATCGAATCTAAAAACCTTAAAAACTATGCGCCTGGTTTTATCATCCCTGTTTGCACTCGGTCTGTTCAGCAATCTGGCCTTTGCTGCGCCCGATCGTACTGCGCCTCCTGATATTCGTGATAGTGGTTTCGTCTATTGCGTCAGCGGGCAAGTTGATACCTTTAACCCGCAAAAAGCGGGGAGCGGCGTGATTGTTGATACGCTGGCCGCACAGATTTACGATCGCCTGCTCGACGTCGATCCTTATACCTATCGGCTGGTTCCGGAGCTTGCTGAAAGTTGGGAAGTGCTTGATAACGGCGCCACGTACCGCTTCCGTCTACGCGATGATGTGGCTTTTCAGCACACCCCGTGGTTTACCCCAACCCGCAAGCTCAACGCGGATGACGTGGTTTTCACCTTCCAGCGCATCTTTAACCGCAACCATCCGTGGCATAACGTCAACGGCGGAAACTTCCCCTACTTCGACAGTCTGCAATTCGCGGACACGGTCAAAAGCGTTCGTAAGCTGGATAACCGCACGGTTGAGTTTCGCCTGACGCGCCCGGACGCCTCCTTCCTCTGGCACCTGGCGACGCACTACGCGTCCGTCATGTCAGCCGAATACGCGGATCAGCTGACGAAAAAGGATCGTCAGGAACGTCTCGATCGTGAGCCTGTGGGCACAGGACCCTTCCAGTTAGCTGAGTACCGCGCCGGACAATACATTCGCCTGCAACGACACGATCATTTCTGGCGCGGCAAACCGCTGATGCCGCAGGTTATTGTTGATCTGGGTTCAGGTGGAACAGGCCGCCTCTCCAAACTGCTGACCGGTGAGTGCGACGTCCTTGCGTGGCCTGCGGCCAGCCAGTTGACTATTTTGCGCGACGACCCCCGCCTGCGCCTGACCCTGCGCCCGGGAATGAACATCGCCTATCTGGCGTTTAACACCGATAAGCCACCGCTGAATAATCCGGCCGTGCGCCATGCGCTGGCGTTAGCGATCAACAATCAGCGTCTGATGCAGTCGATTTATTACGGCACCGCGGAAACCGCCGCCTCTATTCTGCCCCGCGCCTCCTGGGCCTATGACGGCGAGGCGAAGATCACGGAATATAATCCGGCGAAAGCGCGCGAACAGCTTAAAGCACTGGGGGCAGAAAACCTGACGCTTCAGCTGTGGGTACCCACCAGCTCTCAGGCGTGGAACCCCAGCCCGCTGAAAACCGCCGAACTGTTGCAGGCAGATATGGCCCAGGTGGGCGTTAAGGTGATCATCGTTCCTGTCGAAGGCCGTTTCCAGGAGGCGCGTCTGATGGACATGAATCACGACTTAACGCTGGCTGGCTGGTCTACCGACAGTAACGACCCGGACAGCTTCTTCCGTCCGCTGCTGAGCTGTGCAGCGATCAACTCCCAGACCAACTACGCGCACTGGTGTAACCGGGAATTTGATGCTGTGCTGCAAAAAGCCCTCTCATCTCAACAGCTTGCTTCACGCATTGAGGCCTACGATGAAGCGCAAAATATTCTGGCCAGAGAGCTTCCCGTGTTGCCGCTTGCCTCTTCCCTGCGCCTTCAGGCCTACCGTTACGATATAAAAGGGCTGGTACTCAGCCCGTTTGGTAACGCCTCCTTCGCGGGCGTGACTCGTGAGAAAGAACAAGAGGTGAAAAAACCATGATTATATTTACCTTGCGGCGGCTGCTATTACTGCTGGTCACCCTGTTCTTCCTGACCTTTGTCGGCTTTAGCCTTAGCTACTTTACGCCGCACGCCCCGCTTCAGGGCTCATCCCTCTGGGACGCCTGGCTGTTCTGGTTTAACGGCCTGTTGCACTGGGATTTTGGCGTGTCCAGCATCAACGGACAGCTCATCTCTGAGCAGCTGAAGATGGTTTTCCCGGCCACCATGGAGCTGTGTATACTCGCCTTTGGCTTTGCCCTCATGGTGGGGATCCCGGTGGGGATGCTGGCGGGAATTTATCGCAATAAATGGCAGGATAAATTCATCAGCGCGCTTGCCTTAATTGGCTTTTCCATCCCTGTTTTCTGGCTGGCGCTGCTGCTTACCCTCTTCTTCTCACTGACGTTAGGCTGGCTTCCGGTGTCTGGCCGTTTCGACCTGCTATATAACGTGCAAACGGTGAGCGGCTTCGCCATCGTTGACGCCTGGCTTTCCGATTCAGTCTGGCGCGACGAAATGATCGTGAGCGCCCTGCGCCATATGGTGCTGCCAGTGCTCACGCTGGCCGTCGCACCGACGACCGAAGTGATCCGCCTGATGCGCATCAGCACTATCGAAGTCTTCGATCAAAACTATGTGAAAGCCGCCGCCACACGCGGACTGTCTCGCCTGACGATTCTACGTCGCCATGTGCTGCACAATGCGTTGCCGCCGGTAATCCCACGGCTTGGGCTGCAATTCTCAACCATGCTGACGCTGGCGATGATCACCGAGATGGTTTTCAGCTGGCCGGGCCTTGGACGCTGGATGATCAACGCCATTCGCCAGCAGGATTACGCTGCGATCTCCGCCGGAGTGATGGTGATTGGCTCGCTGGTTATTATTGTTAACGTTGTTTCCGATATTTTGGGTGCCATGGCCAACCCGTTGAAGCATAAGGAATGGTATGCCTTACGATAACGTCTACAGCGAAAAGCGCACGCCTGGTGCGCTACGCACCGTGTGGCGTAATTTCTACGGCGACACCACGGCGATGATCGGCTTTTACGGCTGCATTGGCCTCGTGTTGCTGTGTGTTTTTGGTTCGTGGTTTACCCCGTATGGCATCGATCAGCAGTTCCTTGGTTATCAGCTTTTACCGCCATCGTGGTCGCGTTACGGGGAGGTTTCGTTCTTCCTGGGGACTGATGATCTCGGACGCGACGTGCTAAGTCGTTTACTGAGCGGCGCCGCACCTACGGTAGGCGGCGCGTTCGTGGTCACCCTGGCCGCCGCGATATGCGGCCTTGCGCTGGGCATTTTTGCCGGCTCTACCCATGGGCTGCGGTCTGCCGTGCTTAATCATATTCTTGATACCTTGCTCTCGATTCCTTCGCTGTTGCTGGCGATTATCGTCGTGGCCTTCGCGGGGCCGCACCTCACCCATGCGATGTTCGCCGTCTGGCTGGCCATTCTGCCCCGCATGGTGCGCTCGGTTTACAGCCTGGTTCACGACGAGCTGGAGAAAGAGTATGTCGTTGCCGCCCGCCTGGACGGTGCCACCACGTTTAATATTTTGTGGTTTGCCGTGCTGCCTAACATTGCCGCCGGGCTGGTGACGGAGATCACCCGCGCCCTGTCGATGGCGATTCTTGATATCGCAGCGCTGGGCTTCCTGGACCTGGGCGCGCAGCTCCCCTCCCCGGAATGGGGCGCAATGCTCGGCGATGCGCTGGAGCTGATTTACGTTGCGCCGTGGACGGTCATGCTGCCGGGCGCGGCCATCATGGTGAGCGTTCTGCTCGTTAACCTGCTTGGCGACGGGATCCGCCGCGCAATCAATGCGGGGGTGCAATAATGCCGTTACTTGATATCCGCAACCTCACGATCGAAATTAAAACGGGCGAAGGCTGGGTTAAAGCGGTGGATCGCATCAGTATTACGCTCGCAGAGGGCGAAATACGCGGGCTGGTTGGCGAATCGGGTTCCGGTAAGAGTCTAATCGCCAAAGCCATTTGCGGCGTGGCAAAGGACAACTGGCGGGTGACCGCCGACCGTATGCGTTTCGACGACATCGATCTGTTGCGTCTCTCCCCGCGCGAACGCCGTAAACTGGTGGGCCATAACGTCTCGATGATTTTTCAGGAGCCGCAATCCTGTCTCGATCCGTCCGAGCGCGTCGGGAAACAGCTGATGCAGAATATCCCCGGCTGGACCTATAAAGGCCGCTGGTGGCAGCGTTTCGGCTGGCGTAAACGCCGTGCCATTGAGCTATTGCACCGTGTGGGGATCAAAGACCATAAAGACGCGATGCGCAGTTTCCCCTACGAACTGACCGACGGTGAATGCCAGAAAGTGATGATTGCTATCGCCCTGGCCAATCAGCCGCGTCTGCTGATTGCGGACGAACCGACGAACGCGATGGAGCCAACGACTCAGGCGCAGATTTTCCGCCTGCTCACGCGTCTGAACCAGAATAACAACACCACCATTTTGCTGATCAGCCATGACCTGCAAATGTTGAGCAAGTGGGCGGATAAAATTGACGTGATGTATTGCGGACAAACGGTAGAAACCGCGCCAAGTGAAGACCTGGTGACGACGCCGCATCATCCCTACACGCAGGCGCTGATCAGGGCGATCCCTGATTTCGGCAGCGCAATGCCACACAAGAGCCGTCTGAATACTCTGCCTGGCGCGATTCCGCTGCTGGAATCGCTGCCCATTGGCTGCCGTCTGGGTCCACGTTGCCCGTATGCTCAGCGTAAATGCATTGAAACACCGCGCCTGACAGGGCCGAAAAATCATCTGTTTGCCTGTCATTTCCCGCTGAACATGGAGAGAGAGTGAAATGGTCGAAACCTTACTGGAAGTGCGTAACCTGAGTAAGACCTTTCGCTATCGCACCGGCCTGTTTCACCGTCAGACCGTCGAGGCGGTTAAACCGCTGAGTTTTACGCTGCGCGAAAAGCAGACGCTGGCGATTATCGGTGAAAACGGCTCGGGCAAATCGACCCTGGCAAAAATGCTCGCGGGTATGGTCGAGCCGAGCGGCGGTGAAATACTGATTGACGATCATCCTCTGGAATTTGGGGACTACTCTTTTCGCAGCCAGCGCATTCGGATGATTTTTCAGGATCCGTCAACGTCCCTGAACCCGCGCCAGCGTATTTCCCAGATCCTGGATTTCCCGCTGCGGTTGAATACCGACCTGGAGCCGGAAGCGCGTCGCAAACGGATTGTCGAAACCCTGCGTCTGGTAGGCCTCCTGCCCGACCATGTCAGCTATTACCCGCACATGCTGGCCCCGGGCCAAAAACAGCGTCTCGGTCTGGCCCGCGCGCTGATCCTGCGCCCGAAGGTCATCATCGCCGACGAAGCGCTGGCGTCGCTGGATATGTCGATGCGTTCGCAGCTCATTAACCTGATGCTGGAGTTACAGGAAAAGCAGGGGATCTCGTATATTTACGTGACTCAGCATCTGGGCATGATGAAGCACATAAGCGACCAGGTGCTGGTGATGCACCAGGGAGAAGTCGTTGAGCGCGGCAGTACCGCTGACGTGCTGGCCTCCCCGCTCCACGACCTGACAAAACGCCTGATTGCCGGACACTTTGGTGAAGCATTGACGGCCGATGCGTGGCGGAAAGATCGTTAGCCGTTGCGTAACCCGCTTGCCAGCAGAGTAAACACCTCAATGGCATGCGGCAGCGTCTTCTGCGGCTCATCACTCGCGGCAATCATCAAGGCAGCATTCAGCGCAACGCCGTTCAACAGATGGGCTGCGACTTTCGCATCCATTTTTTTAAGCACGTTGCGTTCGATTAATTTTTCGATGGTCTGGCGGGTCGACTCAAGACAACTGTTCTGGCTGGGCCATTGCGCCGGATCGCCCAGAACGGCCGGACCGTCAAGAAGCACGATACGCTGAACTTCCGGAACGAGCGCCATGTTGATGTAGGCGATACCTTCCGCCAGCAGTCGCTCCCAATCATCGTCTGTGGCCGCGGCAACGGCTTTCGCGTTGCCCGCCATTTCGCTGTCTATCTGCGCGACCACCGCCGCCAGTAACCCTTTCTTATCTCTGAAATTATGATACAGCGCACCGCGCGTTAACCCCACGCTTGCCGTCAGTTCATCCATCGACGCTGCAGCAAAGCCTTTCTCAGCAAACGCCTTTCGCGCCGCATGAATCAATTTTTCGCGATTTTCCTGAGCTGTTTCAGCACGACGTTTTGTAGCCATAGAACTTCCTATAAAAGCGATATTTTTAATTTGACATACGAGGCGTATGTGAATTACATTTTTTCACATACATTGCGTATGTTACTTCTCTTAAGTAACCACAACAACGTCTCTGACAGAAAAGGAAATGCCATGCATCCACGTAATCCTGTCTTCCCTGCCAATCGACATGCCCTTTATGAGGAGCATGGCTATTCGGCTGCTATTCGCTCTGGCGATCTGTTATTTGTTTCCGGTCAGGTCGGCAGCCGCAGCGATGGCACGCCTGAGCCTGATTTCGCCGCTCAGGTGCAGTTGGCATTCGATAATTTACAGGCGACTTTGGCCGCCGCAGGATGCACTTTTGACGATCTGATTGATGTCACGACGTTTCATACCGATCCAGAAAACCAGTTCCCCGTCATCATGGAGGTGAAGAAACTGGTGTTTCCACAGCCACCTTACCCAAACTGGACGGCTATCGGCGTTAACTGGCTGGCCGGATTTGATTTTGAAATTAAGGTTATTGCCCGAATCCCCTCGCCAGCGAATTAATATCCGGCCGTCTTAGCGTGAAGCTTCTGGCCAACCTCTGGTTGGATGAGGCGAACCCAGCACCTGGTGATATACTGCTGGAATACACACGAAATAGCCTGATAAAGAGTCAGTTCAACGTCTTTCGTGCGCCCAGTCACGGCACGTGAGCGAGAAATATCGTGACACAAGGGGCTGTGAGTGGGCTATAATTTCGAGCTAATTTCGAATGATTTTGAAATACTGCCTGTAACGCTATGAATTACAAGGCAAAATAAGCAATGAATATAAGGATTAAAGCTATGGGTTTTCTTTCCGGTAAGCGCATTCTGGTAACTGGCGTTGCCAGCAAACTGTCCATCGCATACGGCATCGCACAAGCTATGCATCGCGAAGGCGCTGAGCTGGCGTTCACCTACCAGAACGACAAGCTGAAAGGCCGTGTTGAAGAATTTGCCGCGCAGCTGGGTTCCAGCATTGTTCTGGAATGTGACGTTGCACAAGACGAAAGCATTGATGGCATGTTTGCTGAACTGGCAAAAGCATGGCCGAAATTCGACGGTTTCGTTCACTCCATCGGCTTCGCTCCGGGCGATCAGCTGGACGGCGACTACGTGAACGCGGTTACCCGTGATGGCTTCAAAATCGCTCATGACATCAGCTCCTACAGCTTCGTTGCGATGGCAAAATCCTGCCGCGCGATGCTGAACCCGGGCGCAGCCCTGCTGACCCTGTCCTACCTGGGCGCAGAACGCGCTATCCCTAACTACAACGTTATGGGTCTGGCGAAAGCGTCTCTGGAAGCCAACGTGCGCTATATGGCGAACGCAATGGGTCCTGAAGGCGTGCGTGTTAACGCAATTTCTGCGGGTCCAATCCGTACTCTGGCCGCTTCCGGTATCAAAGATTTCCGTAAAATGCTGGCACATTGCGAAGCGGTTACCCCGATTCGTCGTACCGTTACCATCGAAGATGTGGGTAACTCTGCGGCATTCCTGTGCTCTGACCTTTCCGCAGGTATCTCCGGCGAAGTGGTTCACGTGGACGGCGGCTTCAACATCGCTGCCATGAACGAGCTGGAAATCAAATAAGTCTGTTACTCTCTTCCCGCCTGGGAAGAGAGTTTTCTCCCCTCCCCGCACTTCGTTATTCCGTTCTGCTATTTGTTATCACCTAACAATATTTTTCCCCTCATCCGCCTTACGCCAGGATATTGATCGCCATTTTGAGATCAAGGAACGCCCATGGAACAACGCCGTTTTTCCGGCAAAGGCCACTGGTATCACGAAACCCAGTCGAATCATTCGCAGACGGACGTTCTGCCGCTGGTGCCTGAAGCCGCTAACGTCGACGATCGTTTTTTGCTCGATTTAGCCCTGCCTGACGACATTGCCGCAAGCTGTTGTGGGTGGCTTACACCAGCCCGAACCTTGTGCCGCCTCTTATTCCCGCTCGATACTCCCGTAAACCGTCTGCACACGCTTAGCGCCTACGACAGACTGAGCACGGCGTTGACGGTTTCCCAGGCGTGTGGCGTCCAGCGGCTCTGTAACCACTACGCGGCGCTCCTCGCCCCCCTTCCGGGCCCCGACTCTTCCCGGGAAAGCAATCGACGCCTTGCAGAAATCACTCAGTATGCCCGCCAGCTGGCGAGCTCTCCGGACGTCATTGACGATAAAGCGCAAACCCAGCTTGATGAGGTGGGACTAACAACGTATGACATTGTGCTTATCAACCAGATCATCGGCTTTACTGGTTTTCAGGCGCGGGCGGTTGCAGTGTTTCAGGCGCTGCTTGGCCATCCGGTACGCTGGCTTCCGGGACACCACATTCAGCCCCATACACTACCGCTGAGCTTTACCCGATGGACAGCCACCCAGCCCGTAGTCGAACTAAAATATGCCAGTGCGGTTCAACTTGAGGCGCTCTCACGCTGGCAGGCCGAACCTGCGCTTTCAGCGCTCACGCCGGTTCTCTGCCATGAGCCGATGCTGCTGAATCTGACGGGCGAGATACTGGTTAACCACCCACAAAGCGAAGCCCAGCCATCTGCATCGCTCTCAGCCGCCCATACGCTGCTGCTTACGTCTCCCGATCGTTTTAGCGCCGCCCAGTTAACGCCTCTCACGGAGGCCGGTATCCCACCGGGCAAGGCAATTAACCTGTTAACCCACGGCGCTTTTAATGGCTGGCTGGACCGTCTTCGCGTGGCGCTTGGCAAAGAGGAATAACCACACGCTTTACCTAAAGAGCGCTTGCTGTAGCAGTGAGAATCGCGTAAAACTGTCAGCCGCTCAATGGCTACGAAAATAGAACATTATGTTTCAGGACAACCCGCTGCTAGCGCAGCTTAAACAGCAACTACATTCCCAGACGCCCCGTGCAGAAGGGGTCGTAAAAGCCACGGAAAAGGGCTTTGGCTTTCTTGAAGTTGACGGACAGAAGAGCTACTTCATTCCGCCTCCTCAGATGAAGAAAGTGATGCATGGCGACCGCATTTCGGCCGTTATTCATACCGAAAAGGAACGAGAGTCTGCCGAGCCGGAAGCACTGATCGAACCTTTCCTGACCCGCTTTGTCGGGAAAGTGCATAAAAAAGACGATCGTCTTTCTATCGTACCGGATCATCCTCTCCTGAAAGATGCCATCCCTTGCCGCGCTGCGCGTGGCGTTGAGCATGACTTTGTCGAGGGTGACTGGGCGGTTGCCGAAATGCGCCGTCATCCTTTAAAAGGCGATCGCGGTTTCTACGCCGAGCTGACCCAGTTCATCACCTTTGGCGACGACCATTTCGTCCCATGGTGGGTGACGCTGGCGCGCCACAACCTCGAAAAAGAAGCGCCGGATGGCGTCGCGACCAAAATGCAGGACGAAGGTCTTGAGCGTCGCGATCTGACAGCGCTGGACTTTGTCACCATCGACAGCGCCAGCACCGAGGATATGGACGATGCGCTGTATGCCGAAGAGGCAGCGGATGGCAAAATGCATCTGACCGTCGCCATCGCCGACCCTACCGCATGGATTGTCGAAGGCAGCAAGCTGGACGAAATGGCCAAAGTGCGTTCGTTCACCAACTACCTGCCGGGCTTCAACATCCCGATGCTGCCGCGCGAGCTTTCCGACGATCTCTGCTCGCTGCGTCCCCATGAAGTGCGTCCGGTACTGGCCTGCCGCATGACCATCGCGGCTGACGGTACCATTGAAGAAGATATCGAATTCTTCGCCGCCACCATCGAATCCAAAGCCAAACTGGCTTATGACAACGTGTCCGACTGGCTGGAAAATACCGGCAGCTGGAAGCCTGAATCCGATAATATCGCTGCGCAAATTCGTCTGCTGCATCGCGTCTGCCAGAGCCGCAGTGAGTGGCGCCAGACCCACGCGCTGGTATTTAAGGACCGCCCGGACTACCGCTTTGTGCTGGGGGAAAAAGGCGAAGTGCTCAACATCGTCGCCGAGCCACGCCGTATTGCCAACCGTATCGTTGAAGAAGCGATGATCTCCGCCAACATTTGCGCCGCACGCGTGCTGCGCGACAAGTTAGGCTTTGGCATTTACAACGTGCACACCGGCTTTGACCCGGCTAACACCGAAGCGCTGGCCGCCCTGCTCAAAACCCATGACGTCCACGTCGATCCGGAAGAGGTGCTGACCCTGCCAGGCTTCTGCAAGCTGCGCCGCGAGCTGGACGCACAGCCGTCAGGTTTCCTTGACAGCCGCATTCGCCGCTTCCAGTCCTTTGCGGAAATCAGCACGGAGCCAGGCCCGCACTTCGGTCTCGGTCTTGAGGCTTACGCCACCTGGACCTCCCCGATCCGTAAGTACGGCGACATGGTTAACCATCGTCTGCTGAAAGCGATCATCAAAGGGGAATCTGTTGCCCGCCCACAGGATGAGACTACGTTGCAGATGGCAGAGCGTCGCCGTCTGAACCGTATGGCGGAGCGTGATGTAGGCGACTGGTTGTACGCGCGTTTCCTGAATGATAAGGCAGGGACTGACACCCGTTTCCCGGCTGAAATCATTGACATCAGCCGCGGCGGTATGCGCGTGCGTCTGGTGGATAATGGCGCCGTTGCCTTTATTCCTGCCCCGTTCCTGCATGCCGTTCGCGACGAACTGGTTTGTAGCCAGGAAAACGGGACCGTGCAAATTAAAGGCGAAACGGTTTACAAAGTCACTGACGTGATTGATGTAAACATCGCTGAAGTCCGCATGGAAACCCGCAGCATTATCGCGCGCCCTGTCGCCTGATAACCGCGTAGACTCCCGGCCGTTCCGTTCAGGGATGGCCGGGAGTTCTCCCCAGTATTATCTCTCGCAAAATCATCGTTTTTTCTCACACTTTTCTGTTTCCCACCGCCACATTTCGCCAGAATTATCTACAGTAAAAAGAGCCGTCATAGTCGACTGCAAATGAATAATTTGTGCGCTACTCAGCAGCCGCGGGAGAAAACGGGATGGACGATCTGGAGCAGAATTTGCTGTTTCGTTACATGGGTACGCATAGCCCCTGGTGGCGACTAACAGCAGACAGCAATGCTCTGCATCTTGCTGCCAGTGAAAGCGCTGACATCGTTCAGGTGGTTGCGCTGGACGATGAGCAGGCCGCTCTGATTCGCCAGCTCACCGTTATCACCGCCAGCATTGCCATGACCCTTCCCTTGTATGGTTTGGACGTTCCCGTCCATCTTGTCGGTCGTAAAATTAACAAAAATGAGTGGGCGGGAACGGCATCAGCATGGAACGACACGCCTTCCGTGGCGCGCGATCTGGCGCAGGGACTCTCCTTCGCCGAACAGGTGGTGTCCGAAGCTAACTCCGTAATTGTCATCCTCGACCAGAACGGGAATATTCAGCGCTTCAACCGTTTAAGTGAAGAATATACGGGCCTGAAGGAACAGGAAGTCATCGGGCAAAACGTGTTTAAACTGTTCATGAGCCGCAGCGAAGCCGCGGCCTCAAAACGCAACATCACCGGTTTTTTTCGTAACGGCAGCTCCTACGAAGTCGAACGCTGGATCAAGACCCGCAAGGGGCAACGCCTGTTTCTCTTCAGAAATAAATTCGTTCACAGCGGCAGCGGGAAAAATGAAATTTTCCTCATCTGTTCGGGTACCGACATCACGGAAGAGCGTCGGGCCCAGGAGCGCCTGCGCGTTCTCGCCAATACGGATACGATTACCGGTTTGCCTAACCGAAATGCCATCCATGAGCTGATCTCCGACGCCATCACCTCCCGGGGTGAAACGCAGGTGGGCGTGGTTTATCTCGATCTGGATAACTTTAAAAAAGTGAACGATGCCTATGGGCATATGTTTGGCGACCAGCTGCTACAGGCCGTTGCGCTGGCGATCCTGAGTTGCCTGGACGACGGACAAACCCTGGCGCGCCTGGGTGGGGATGAGTTTATCGTGATGGCCACCGATACCTCGCAGGGCGCACTGGAAGCTATGGCGTCGCGCATTCTGACCCGACTGCGGCAGCCTTTCAGCATCGGGCTGATAGAGGTTTACACTGGCTGCTCGCTTGGTATCGCGCTTGCGCCCCAGCACGGTAACGATCGGGAAAGCGTCATTCGCAATGCCGACACCGCCATGTACACCGCCAAGGAAAATGGCCGGGGTAAATTCTGCGTCTTCTCGCCAGAGATGAACCAGCGCGTATTTGAATATCTGTGGCTGGATACCAACCTGCGTAAAGCGCTGGATAACGATCAGCTGTTAATTCACTACCAGCCAAAAATGACCTGGCGCGGCGAAGTCAGAAGTCTGGAGGCGCTGGTGCGCTGGCAGTCACCAGAGCGTGGCCTGATCCCGCCGATGGAATTTATCTCCTATGCGGAAGAGTCAGGGCTGATAGTGCCCCTTGGCCGCTGGGTTATGCTCGATGTGGTGCGCCAGGTGGCAAAATGGCGCGACAAAGGGATCAACCTGCGCGTCGCGGTCAACGTTTCCGCCCGTCAGCTGGCGGACCAGACCATCTTCAGTGACCTGAAGCAGGCGCTGAAAGACCTGAATTTTGAATACTGCCCGATTGACGTGGAATTGACCGAAAGCTGTCTCATCGAAAATGAAGAGCTGGCCCTGTCAGTGATCCAGCAATTTAGCCGCCTGGGGGCGCAAATTCACCTTGATGACTTTGGTACGGGGTACTCTTCCCTGTCGCAGCTGGCGCGCTTCCCTATCGACGCCATCAAGCTTGACCAGTCCTTCGTCCGGGATATCCATAAGCAGTCAATTTCACAGTCGCTGGTGCGCGCGATAGTCGCCGTGGCACAGGCGTTGAATCTGCAGGTTATTGCTGAAGGGGTGGAGAGTGCAAAAGAAGACGCCTTTCTGACGAAGAATGGCGTCAACGAACGGCAGGGTTTTCTTTTTGCTAAGCCCATGCCCGCAGCCGCATTCGAGCGATGGCTAAAGCGCTATCAGGCCAGGAATGTCCGTTAGCTGGCTTTGCGTAAGCCCGTCGCCTGATGGCGATTTTGCAGCATAATCAGCCGCTCCATGTAGGCGATATCCTTCGGTTCAAGACAGAAGGCGGCATCCACCCAATCCTCGGTAATGTCCATCAACTCGCTTCGCGGAAGTGGCAGAACACGCGTACGCGCGCGCAGCATGGCCCTTACGCCGTTCAGCTTCGGCTGTAGCGTGTCGATAAACGTCCGTACCGAAACATAGCTCTGTAACGGCTCGAATAAGAGATCCACAAGACCGTGCTGTTCATACCATTCCGCCGTATGCGACTCACCTTTATAGATCAGCGCCTCTGCCATTTTCATGCCGGCACGACGCACCACCAGTGAATAACCGCCCATGCCCGGGAACAGATTGAACGCGATTTCCGGAAAGCCTAATCGGGCATCGCGCTGGGCCAAAATGAAATGATGCGCCAGCGCGGCTTCAAACCCGCCCCCTAACGCGCTTCCTTCAACCATCGCCAGCGTGACAGCACCGGTATCAAACCCTCGTGAGGCGGCATGAACGCAGTCCACACAGGCCCGGGCATAGGCGCGTAACGCTTCGCGTCGGTTGTTTTTGATGCACTCAACGAAGAATTGTAAATCACCGCCGGTATTGTAGATGTCAGGGACCAGCGATCCGGTGACCCAAAAATCAACGACATATCCGGACTGGCGAACCAGCCAGGAGAGATTCATGATCTCCTCGATCAGCGCATGATTGAAGCAAGGCCGTGGCGTGGCACGTAACATCATCCACACCGTGCGCCGTTCGGCCTCATAATAAGCCGCCAGTTGAGTGAATCGTTCAGCATCAGTAAACAATGTGCAGGTTGTCTGGTTGATAACTGTCATAGTCGAATTCCTCTTATAAAAAAGCGCGTTGCGCGCAGTTTTAGACTAATCCACCCCTACAACCCGCAGCATACGGGGGTTAAATTTGTCACTTTCATTTATGAACTTTGGTTATTGCATTTTTTACCTTCTCTTTTGAATCAATTTTCTGCATCATTGATAATATTAACTTTTCGCTTCAGGGTGAGCTTATGTCTAACATTGATGCAACAGCCGTGGCACAGCGTATTGATACTGTGCTGGATATTCTTGTCGCGGGCGATTATCACTCTGCTATCCGTAATCTTGAGATCCTCAAGTCTGAACTGCTGGCTGAGAACGGCACTGATAACGCATCAGAATCCACTCAACCAAAAGCCCCGTGGGAAGTGTAACCACGTCGTTTTCGCCCTTGCCTTTTAAATGGATGCTATGAATTCCCGACAACAAATCATTTTGCAGATGGTGATCGATCAGGGACGCGTAAGCGTAGTCGATCTCGCTAAAGCTACCGGCGTTTCTGAAGTCACCATTCGTCAGGATCTGAATCTTCTGGAAAAACAGAGCTACCTGCGGCGTGCGCACGGATATGCCGTTCCACTGGACAGCGACGACGTTGAAACCCGCATGATGAACAATTTTGCGCTCAAGCGGGAACTGGCGGAGTTTGCTGCATCCTTAGTGAATAACGGTGAGACCGTCTTTATTGAAAATGGCAGCAGTAACGCCCTTCTGGCGCGCACGCTTGCCGATCAAAAAGACGTTACCATCATTACCGTAAGCAGCTATATCGCCCATCTGTTGAAGGAAACTCGCTGCGAGGTCATTCTGCTGGGCGGCATTTACCAAAAGAAAAGCGAAAGCATGGTGGGGCCATTAACGCGTCAATATGTTCAGCAGGTTCACTTCAGTAAGGCATTCATTGGCATTGACGGCTGGCAGCCCGACACCGGCTTTACCGGTCGCGACATGATGCGTTCAGACGTGGTGAACGCCGTACTCGCCAAAGAGTGTGAAGCGATTGTGCTGACCGATAGCTCTAAGTTTGGCGCCGTACACCCTTATACGATGGGTCCGGCTTCGCGCTTCAGCCGTGTGATCACGGATGAGCGTTTACGCGATGAATATCGCCAGCAATTAGAACAAGACGGCCTGACTGTCGATATTGTGAAAAAAACGGCCTGATTATCCTGCTGCGCCCGAATAATGGGCGCACTTAAACCTTTCTCTGAGAGTATTCCGACCCTTCCTTTAAGAGTTTTTACCTGTTGAAACTGTTCTAAACACGTAAAATTAATATTAGCGATATAACAGGAAGTGACTATCACCTGCGTGATGATGTAACGCCTGCGCGACCAGCTTTCACGGGAACAGAATTTAAGTATGGATATTGTCTATACTTAAAGTGCATTCCTTTCCGTGAATCGATAATTCAGGAGAAAGTATTATGACCTTTACCAGCAAAAAATTAGCCGCCGCTGTTCTGGCAATCACTGTAGCAATGTCTCTGAGCGCTTGCTCTAACTGGTCTAAACGTGACCGTAACACCGCGATTGGTGCCGGTGCTGGTGCGCTTGGTGGTGCAGTATTAACGGATGGTAGTACGCTGGGTACATTAGGTGGTGCTGCCGTAGGTGGTATTATCGGTCACCAGGTGGGCAAATAATCACCATAACGGCTCTCACCGGTATAATAATATATTTTGTATTTTCAGGTCTGACTTACGCACGTAAAAAAAAAGAGCCACGGCAATGTCCGTGGCTCATTTATTTTAACCGCCCGCCAGTTTGACTTTCATACCTTTGGCTTCCAGCAGCGTTTTAATTAAATCCCGCTTATCGCCCTGAATCTCAATTATGCCGTCTTTTACTGCCCCACCGCATCCGCACTTCTTTTTAAGCTCAGCGGCGAGCTTTACCAGCTCTGCATCATCCAGATCAATGCCGGTGACAAGGCAAACGCCTTTCCCTTTTCTGCCACTGGTCTGGCGCTGAATACGCACGAGTCCATCGCCTTTCGGACGTTCAGCTTTCTCTTTTGGCTCTTCAATGCGCCCGGTATCTGTTGAATAGACCAGACGAGTGTTGGCATCACGCATTATGCCCCCTTTTTCAGTGATGCATTAATCGCTTTCAGAGTCTCTGCCGGATGAGCGGATTGCGTCACCGGGCGACCAATTACCATATAGTCTACCCCCGCGCTCAGCGCCTGCTCTGGCGTCATGATGCGTCGCTGATCCCCTGACTCGCTGCCTGCCGGACGGATACCTGGCGTCACCAGTTTAAATTCGCGGCCTAACTCAGATTTGAAGCGAACCGCCTCCTGAGCTGAACAGACCACGCCATCAAGCCCACACTGTTTCGTGAGGCGCGCCAGACGCTCCGCATGTTCGGCAGGTGACAACGTCACACCCAGGTCACGAAGGTCAGATTCATCCATACTGGTCAGCACGGTGACGGCGATAAGAAGCGGAGCGTCATTGCCAAACGGAACCAGCGCTTCGCGCGCAGCCGTCATCATACGTGCCCCACCGGAGGCATGAACGTTAACCATCCACACACCCAGTTCAGCCGCCGCAGCAACGGCGTGGGCAGTGGTATTCGGAATATCGTGGAATTTCAGGTCGAGGAAAACGTCGAAACCACGCTGGTGCAGATCGCGGACGATTTGCGGACCGAACAGCGTAAACATCTCTTTGCCTACTTTAAGACGGCAATCCCGGGGTTCAATACCATCAACAAAGGCCAGTGCGGCGTCACGGTTATTGTAATCCAGAGCAACAACTACAGGAGAATCGGTAACTACGCGGGAAGTGGAGGAAGTAACAGACGTCATGACCAGCCCTTTTCGTCTATGGGCGCGCAGCGGCGCGGAACAGATAAACGGCGTGCATTCTACCTGCCCTCGGGGTAAATGAACAGAATCGAATGCTTTTCCTGCTGAACCACAGACCGCACGGTGCTGAAAGAAATAATGCACTCTTTAGTATGTTGTAACTAAAATGGAGTGTTTTAAAAAATCACTGCCCGTCCAGACCACGAATTGGCTTGATGGTAGACCAGGCCCGGCAGGAAGGGCAATGCCAGTAGAGCGAATAGGCGGTGAAGCCGCATTTCTGGCAGCGATAGCGCGGCTTGCTCCGCACCTGTTCACCGACCATGTCTCGCAGCACCATCAGGCTCTCTTTAGCGCGCCCTTCTTCTGCATCGTTAAGATGATAATCCATCAGCTTGTGGAAGACGCGCATCGTCGGATGGCGCTGCAACTGACGGGTAATGTATACCTGGGCGGTATCACTCCCTTCGTGCTCTTCGACGACATCCGACAGCATCAGCTCGGCTGTGGCACCGGTGTTTTCTTCAACACAGCGGCGCAGGAATGCAACCCACTCGTCCTGCTTACCTAACTGCTGATAGCAGGTTTGCAGCATTTCCAGTGTTTCGCTGACCAGCTCTTTGTCCTGATCGATAACGCGAAGCAGGCTTTCCACGGCTTTGGCGTAATCACCATTAGCCATAAAGACCCGCCCCATCATTATCGAGATGCGGGCGCTGTTGCGATCGGCCGCGGCGCCTTTTTTTAGCAATGCCATGGCCTTATCCATGTCATCGCTACCCATTTGCTGAAGGGCAAGCTCGCAGTAAAAATGGGCAATTTCGACGCGCTGTTTATCTTTGCCGAGTTTGACCAGCCGTTCGGCGGTATCAATCGCTTTTTGCCAGTCGCTGGTTGCCTGGTAGATTTGCAGAAGTTGCTGAAGCGCACCGATACGGAAATCGGTCTCATCCACCAGCTGAGAGAACATATCTTCTGCGCGATCGTACAGGCCCGCCGCCATGTAATCTCTGCCCAACTGCTGCACGGCCAGCAACCGTTGCTCATAGGTCAACGATGCGCTTTCCATCAGGGTCTGGTGGATACGGATGGCACGGTCAACCTCTCCGCGCGAGCGGAACAGGTTTCCCAGGGTGAGATGCGCCTCTACGGTGCCGGTATCCTCTTTGAGCATGTCGAGGAACAGATCGACCGCTTTATCCTGCTGATTGCTCAGCAGGAAGTTCACCCCCGCAACGTAGTCACGGGAGAGTCGGTTTGCTTCATCCTGTTTTGTTTGTTGCGCGCTTCTGCGGCCCATATACCAGCCATAGGCTGCGGCGACAGGCAAAAGCAGAAACAACAACTCCAGCATATTCGATTATTCCTTGACTACCGGCACACCAGAGCTCGCCGGAATGTCAGTCGCAGGCGTAAGTTGATGTTCAAGTCGTTTAATTTTACGTTCAGCGCGAACAAGGGAAACACGAACCTTAAGCCAGAACAGGCCACATACAAGCCAGCCGATGACAAAACCCGCTGCGAATAACACAGCCAGCAGGCTCGACACCCGGTACTCGCCCTGCGCCAGCAGATAGTTGAAACTTACCTGTTGATCGTTTTGCGCGCCCAATGTGACTGAAATGACAAAAATCGCCAACACCAGTAAGAAAATGAGTAAATATTTCACATGACTTCCCGTTATGTGGTTCGAGCGTATAAAGCGTGTTCAACTCACTGCAATCAGCCTTATAAGCTACCATTTTAGTGGCGGGCGCGAAACGGAAAAAGTAATGCGCCCTTCATGGATTTATGGTCAAAATGCGGAATATCAAGCTTCAGGTTCCGCCTGACTCCCTTTCGGCTATTTCTTCCTTCTCTTCCTGCGGTGGCGTCAGAGGTCCACAGAAACGTTGTGCAAGCCAGGTCGCCAGCGTCACCAGTACCCACGAAATCATCGTAGCCACCACCAAATCACGCGGCCAGTGCATCCCCAGCAGCATCCGGCTGCCCATTACGCCTGTCGCCCAGACCAGCAAAATCGCAATCGTGAGGGTACGTCGACGTGGCCAAAGCAGCCCCACGCCGAGTAGCGCCCAGCTGGCAGCAAACATCGTATGTCCGGAAGGAAACGCAAAGCCGGTCTCTTTTTGCCAGTGTTTGCGTAAAAATGTCGGGATATCCTGCTGTTCCGCAAGCTGTTCTTTCACCAACGCCCCGCGATCCTTACGCTTTAAAGTGTAGAACTCATCTACCGGAATATGGTGCGTTTTTTCCAGCCAGATAACAAAGGGACGGGGTTCCTGCACGCGATCTTTCACCCACGACTTCACCCCCTGCCCGACAAGAATGGCACCTCCGAGAATGGCAAATAATACCAGCGCCGCGCGAAGACGAAAGCGCAGGCACCACAGGAACCAGGCACAGAGCAGCACGTGCGTAATAATCCCCCAGGGCTGGGTGACCGTCTCAGTTATCCAGTATAAGGCTTTCAGCCACGTCTCGTTTTGTCCGGGCTTCCACATCCAGCCGGAGAACCAAACGATCAGGGGTATAACAAGCAATACGGCGGCGCCTGCGGCCGTGCGTCTGGCAATTGAAAGCATGTCCTCTCCTTTTTCACTAAGCTCCACAATCATAACTGAATTTCCACCTTCTGGTGGATATGTCGGATCGTGCGTTTAACGTCCGTATAGCGTGGTGGTGATTAGGTGAAGTAGCCGGGCTTGTGGCAAAATAGTCCAATACAGAAAGCAAAATGGGGCAAAGGCACGAAACGTGTCAGCCTGGTATGGAGAATCACATGCAGCTTAAACGTGTGGCAGAAGCCAAACTGCCAACCCCATGGGGCGATTTCCTGATGGTGGGTTTTGAAGAACTGGCAACCGGACAAGATCACGTCGCCCTGGTATACGGTGACATTTCGGGGCAGACGCCGGTACTGTCCCGCGTTCATTCTGAGTGTCTGACCGGTGACGCGCTCTTCAGCCTGCGCTGTGACTGCGGTTTCCAGCTCGAAGCCGCTCTTTCTCATATCGCAGAGGAAGGACGTGGCGTGCTGCTGTATCACCGCCAGGAAGGACGCAATATCGGTCTGCTGAATAAAATCCGTGCCTACGCGTTGCAGGATCAGGGCTATGATACCGTCGAAGCCAACCATCAGCTCGGCTTTGCTGCTGACGAGCGCGATTTCACCCTCTGCGCAGATATGTTCAAGCTGCTGGGCGTGGACGAAGTGCGTCTGTTGACCAATAACCCGAAAAAAGTGGAGATCCTCACTGAAGCGGGCATCAATATCGTTGAACGCGTGCCGCTGATTGTTGGCCGCAATCCGAAAAACGCGCACTACCTCGATACCAAAGCTGCAAAGATGGGGCACCTGCTGAGCGAGTAAACGCAAAACGCCCGGCACTTCTGCCGGGCGAGATTTATCAGTCCAGCATTTTACGAATCACATAATGTAAAATGCCGTCATTCTGGTAATAGGTTAGCTCTGTTGCCGTATCAATACGACACCGACAATCCAGCACTTCTGTTGTACCATCTGCCCGCGTTAACTTCACCGGAACGGTTTTACCCGGTTGCAGATTTTGCAGACCGCTGATATCAATCTGCTCTTCCCCGGTCAGACCCAGCGTTTTACGCGTTATGCCCTGCGGGAACTCCAGCGGCAGGATCCCCATCCCGATCAGGTTTGAGCGGTGGATACGTTCAAAGGATTCGGCAATCACCACGCGAACCCCGAGCAGACGTGGACCTTTAGCCGCCCAGTCGCGACTGGAACCAGAGCCGTACTCTTTACCGGCAATAACGGCCAGCGGCGTACCCTCCTGCTGATACTTCATGGCTGCGTCATAAATTGAAATGACCTCTGTATCTGGCAGGTGGCGCGTCATGCCCCCTTCCACGCCCGGGACCATTTCATTACGAATGCGGATGTTGGCAAATGTCCCGCGCATCATCACTTCGTGGTTACCGCGGCGCGAACCGTAGGAGTTAAAATCGCGACGTTCCACGCCACGGCTTTGCAGATACCGACCTGCCGGACTGTCCGCTTTGATGCTCCCCGCTGGTGAGATATGGTCAGTGGTGACGGAATCGCCCAGCATCGCCAGAATGCGCGCGCCGTGAATATCTTTCAGCGGTGCAGGCTCCGCCAGCATCTCATCGAAGAAGGGCGACAGACGAATATAGGTGGAATCATCCTGCCAGTCATAGGTATCGGAACCCACCACGTCGATCGCTTTCCATTCCGCTGTACCTTCGAACACTTCCGCATACTCTTTGCGGAACATCTCGGTGGAAACTTTCTCTACCGCGCGCGCAATTTCACGCGATGATGGCCAGATGTCTTTCAGATAGACAGGTTCATTTTTGCGATCGTGACCAATCGGATCGGTCGCCAGGTTAATGTTCATGTTTCCGGCCAGAGCATAGGCTACAACCAGCGGCGGCGAGGCCAGCCAGTTGGTTTTCACCAGTGGATGAATACGCCCCTCAAAGTTTCGGTTACCGGAAAGTACCGCGCCAACGGTCAAATCACCCTGCTTGATCGCCACTTCAATAGGCTCAGGCAGTGGACCAGAGTTACCGATGCAGGTCGTACAGCCGTAGCCCACCAGGTTAAAGCCCAACTCGTCGAGGTACGGCGTGAGTCTGGCCTGCGCCAGGTAATCGGAAACCACTTTCGAACCAGGCGCCAGGGACGCCTTAACCCACGGCTGTGGCTTGAGTCCCAGTTCTACCGCTTTTTTTGCCAGCAGCCCGGCAGCCATTAACACACTCGGGTTGGACGTGTTGGTACAGGAAGTGATAGCGGCGATCACCACGGCGCCGTCAGGGAGCTGATACTGATGCCCGTTCAGAACATAGTCCACCGGACGGTGATCTTTTTGCGCGGCGTTAACCTCCAGCTCATTGCTGGCGGCAAAGGCTTTCGGAACGTTGCTCAGGGCAACGCGGTCCTGCGGTCGTTTCGGCCCTGCGAGGCTTGCCTCAACGGTGCCCATATCCAGTTCCAGCGTGCTGGTAAATACCGGCTCGTCACCCGGGTTACGCCACATGCCCTGCGCTTTGGTGTAGGCCTCTACGAGCGCCACCTGCTCCTCGCTGCGACCACTGAGGCGCATATACTCCAGCGTAACGCTATCAATCGGGAAAAAGCCGCAGGTCGCACCATATTCCGGCGCCATGTTGGCGATGGTGGCCCGGTCCGCCAGCGGCAGTGAATCCAGACCATCACCATAAAATTCAACGAATTTACCCACCACGCCATGCTTACGCAGCATCTGGGTGACCGTCAGAACCAGATCCGTGGCGGTAATGCCTTCGGACAATTTACCGGTCAGCTTAAAGCCCACCACATCGGGAATGAGCATCGATACCGGCTGGCCGAGCATGGCCGCTTCCGCTTCAATACCACCGACGCCCCAGCCCAGAACGCCAAGGCCGTTAATCATGGTCGTGTGTGAATCGGTGCCCACCAGCGTATCCGGGTAAGCCACCCACTCTTTATCCTGCAATTCACTCCAGACGGCTTTGCCGAGATATTCCAGGTTGACCTGGTGACAAATGCCGGTGCCTGGTGGAACAACGCTGAAGCGGCTGAACGCCTGCTGACCCCATTTGAGGAAGACATAGCGTTCATGGTTACGTTCCATCTCCAGACGGACGTTTTCACCGAAAGCATCGTCGTCACCAAAGTGATCGACGGTGACGGAGTGGTCGATGACGAGGTCTACCGGTGAGAGCGGGTTCACCTTAGCCGTATCGCCCCCGAGACGCTTAACAGCTTCACGCATGGCGGCCAAGTCCACAACCGCCGGCACGCCGGTGAAATCCTGCATCAATACCCTGGCCGGGCGGTAGGCAATTTCTTTGTCTGCGTGAGCATTTTTCAGCCACCCTGCCAGAGCCTGGATATCCTCCTCGGTAACCGAGTCGCCATCTTGCCAGCGCAAGAGGTTTTCCAGTAGTACTTTCAACGACTTGGGTAACCGCGAAATGTCCCCAAGCGTTCTGGCAGCCAGCGGTAAGCTGTAGTAGCGCCAGGTTTTATTTTCCGCCTGTAATGTGTCCTTACTGGCTTCGCGTAGGGTTAACGACATAAGCTCCTCCTTAAAAACAGGGATGTCCTGACAATCATCAGGGCTGTAATTAAAGATAACACAAAGATGTCGTAACGTTTTGATAACAACCCAAATTGATAAATTTAGGAATGGTCCAACGCGAGGGATTAAACAAAAAACCCCGCCGTGGCGAGGTTTTACGATTTAGTGTAAGGCCAGCCAGAGGAGCTGACACCAGAAGAGGATCGACGCTGAGAATACGCCGAGCCATGACCAGTATTTTACGGTTGTCATGTTATTCATCATAGGGACACCAGACTTTAATTATTTAAGGATGCGAGGTCTGCCCTCGTTCTATATTGCTGATGTGTATTTATTAAGGAGTACAAAAGTGCACAGTCTTTATTCAGACTATTTGCATCATTACGCAAAAAATCAAAATTATTGTTTTTTGGGTTCGTCTTCTGCGAACACATCAATAAAGGCCTGCTGCTGTGGCGTCAGTTGCCAGGAGGCTGGCACGCTGGTTCCTGGCGCCTTACGCGCTTTGTGAGCATTGTCACGAAGCTGACACATCTCTTTTCTCGCGTCAGTACGCACCGTCATGACCATATTCAACCCCAATATTTCCAGACGAGAAGAGCAACACCCACCCAGAACAGGGCAGAGCCGAGAAAGACCGCCAGCCAGGCTTTACGCTTAAGCGCGGGATCCCTTTGCGGTTCTTCACTTCCTGACGGCATTGCTAACCTCATACAATCGATATCGCTTATCATTTAGAGACCAAACAATTGGCACAAGTAATCATCTGATGAGATAAATCCTAAAGAAACTTTAGCCGAAAAGCCAGTGAATTTACGAATCTGAGCCTGGGAAAATTCAATCTTTTGACCAGAAATAAATAATTGAAAAGAATAATTTGCACACCTGTAAATTAGTTTCTACTTTTGTCGCAAATTTGCGACAGTAAAACCCTATTCATCAAATGGGTTATGACGATATATGACAGTAGGCGCAGATGAGGTTAATTCTAATTTAGATTTAAAGGGGGAAACCAGTATCTTTCCAGAAGAGAAAGATACCGGGTGTAATTATTTGGCAGGAAGTTTGATGTCTTTAAACATCTCTTCGATGTCTTCATTGGAGCGTAACGCCACGGCCGTGTCGACCACGTCACGTGTTAAATGCGGTGCGAAGCGCTGAATAAAATCATACATATAGCTGCGAAGGAACGTGCTGCGACGAAAACCTATCTTGGTGGTGCTGTGGCTGAAGATATCATGCGCGTCCAGACGCACCAGATCCGGGTCTGATACAGGATCCACCGCCATGCTGGCAATAACGCCTACGCCCAGACCCAGACGCACGTACGTTTTAATGACGTCCGCATCCGTTGCAGTGAAGACGATCCGTGGCGTTAATCCGGCGCGGTTAAAGGCGGTGTCTAGCTCAGAACGGCCCGTAAATCCGAACGTATAGGTCACCAGCGGGTATTGTGCCAGCTCTTCGATTGTCACTTCGCCCTTCCCCGCCAGCGGATGATCGGGGGTCACGACAATAGAGCGGTTCCAGTGGTAGCACGGGAGCATGACCAGATCATCGTACAGATGAAGAGCTTCCGTCGCGATGGCAAAATCGGCATTGCCTTTAGACACGGCCTCTGCGATTTGCGTCGGTGAGCCCTGATGCATATGCAGGGAAACGCGGGGATAGCGTTCGATGAAACCTTTGATCACCCCGGGAAGCGCATAACGCGCCTGTGTGTGCGTGGTGGCAATATAAAGGGAGCCTTTATCCGGCCAGGTATGTTCCCCGGCGACGGATTTAATGGCGTCGACTTTGGAAAGCACTTCTCGTGCGATGCGAATGATTTCCTGCCCTGCCGGCGTGACCTGAGTCAGGTGCTTACCGCTGCGGGCAAATATCTGAATACCTAATTCATCCTCCAGCATACGCACCTGCTTACTGATGCCAGGCTGCGAGGTATAAAGACCTTCTGCGGTGGAAGAGACATTGAGGTTATGATTGACGACCTCAACGATATAGCGAAGCTGCTGTAATTTCATGCCAGACCATCCGATTTAGCGCATGCGTCAATCGCTTAATACGATTTGATAATAAGAAACGGGTTAACTATAACCACTATATCATTTATAGCCAGGCTGTATAGTACGGAACAAAAAATAATAACAACGTAATAAAAAAGGGCCGGAAGTCCGGCCCTTTCACAGGTAAATTACGGTAAGTGAAGATTATTTTTTACCTTCAACCCATTTCCCGTCGACAAAGAAGGCTGACCAACCGGTCGCTTTACCCTCTTTCTCTGCCGCCACGTACTGCTGCTTCGTTTTACGGCTGAAGCGCACCACGGTTTTGTTGCCTTCCGGATCCTGCTGTGGCGCATCGGCCAGGTAACGCAGTTTCTCCGGCAGACGGTCACGGAAGCGGTACAGCTCTTCTACCAGCGGCGCACGGGTTTCGCGCGATTTCGGGAAGGTGTTGGCCGCCAGGAATACCCCGGCAGCGCCGTCACGCAGCACGAAATACGCCTCTGACTTCTCGCACGGCAGCTCAGGAAGCGGAACCGGATCTTCCTTCGGCGGCGCAACTTCACCGTTACGCAGGATCTTACGCGTGTTTTTACAGTCGTCGTTGGTACATGCCATGTACTTACCGAAGCGTCCCATTTTCAGGTGCATTTCGGAACCACATTTCTCACACTCAACGATCGGACCGTCATAGCCCTTAATGCGGAACTCACCTTCTTCGATCTCATAACCGTCGCAGGTTGGGTTATTACCGCAAACGTGCAGTTTACGTTTTGGATCGATCAGGTAGCTGTCCATCGCCGTGCCGCATTTCTGACAGCGGCGCTTGGCGCGCAGTGCGTTGGTCTCCGCATCGTCACCTTCGAGCACGTTGAGAACTTCGTTCTCCGGCACGAGGTTGATAGTGGTTTTGCAACGCTCTTTCGGCGAAAGCGCATAACCAGAACAGCCGAGGAACACGCCCGTGGTTGCGGTACGGATCCCCATTTTACGGCCACAGGTTGGGCAGTCGATGCTGGTCAGTACCATCTGGTTAGGCAGCATGCCGCCTTCTTCAGGATCTTTCTCAGCTTTCTCAAGCTGGTTGGTAAAATCGCTGAAGAAGCTGTCGAGAACTTTCTTCCACTCGGCCTTATGGCTGGCAACCTCATCGAGACTGTCCTCCATCTGCGCGGTGAAGTCATAGTTCATCAACTCACGGAAGTTAGCTTCCAGACGGTCGGTAACAATCTCACCCATTTTTTCAGCATAGAATCGACGGTTCTCAACGCGAACGTATCCACGATCCTGAATGGTCGAAATGATCGACGCATAGGTAGACGGGCGACCGATGCCGCGTTTTTCCAGCTCTTTTACCAGCGACGCTTCGCTGAAACGCGCAGGCGGCTTGGTGAAGTGCTGTGCCGGTACCAGATCAACCAGCGACAGCTCGTCGCCTTTGTTAACGGAAGGCAGCGTTCTGTCTTCATCACCTTTACGCAGCGCAGGCATCACTTTTGTCCAGCCGTCGAAACGCAGAATGCGGCCACGCGCTTTCAGGCGGAAATCACCCGCGCCAACGGTCAGCGTAGTGGAGTCGTATTTCGCTGGCGTCATCTGGCAGGCCACGAACTGGCGCCAGATCAGCTGATACAGCTTCTGGGCGTCCGCTTCCATATCTTTAAGAGATTCCGCCAGAACGGAAACGTCAGAAGGACGGATCGCTTCGTGCGCTTCCTGAGAATTCTCTTTGCTGGCGTACTGATTAGGACTGTCCGGCAGGTATTTCTTACCGAAGTTGTCCTCGATATAGCCACGCACCATGCTGACAGCGTCCTGGCTCAGGTTGGTGGAGTCAGTACGCATGTAGGTGATGTAACCCGCTTCATACAAACGCTGGGCCATCATCATGGTTTTCTTCACGCCGTAACCCAGACGCGTACTTGCCGCCTGCTGAAGCGTTGACGTGATAAACGGTGCGCCAGGCTTGCTGCTGGTCGGTTTGTCTTCACGATCCAGCACCTGATAACGCGCTTTTTCCAGCAGCGCTACGGCGGCCATGGTCTGATCGCGATTTTCAGGACGGAACGGTTTGTCGTTGTGGTGGCTCACCTGCAACGGCAGCGCATCGCCGCCCGGTGTGGTGACATTCGCATCCACTTCCCAGAACTCTTCCGGGACAAACGCTTTGATCTCGCGTTCACGTTCGACAACAAGACGAACAGCCACAGACTGCACACGTCCCGCAGACAGGCCGCGAGCGACCTTTTTCCACAGCAACGGCGAAACCATGTAACCTACAACGCGGTCCATAAAGCGACGCGCCTGCTGAGCGTTAACACGGTCGATATTCAGTTCACCCGGCTTTTCAAACGCCTGACGAATCGCATTCTTTGTAATTTCGTTAAACACTACACGGCTGTAGCGTTTGTCATCACCCCCAATCACTTCCCGCAGGTGCCATGCGATGGCCTCCCCTTCGCGGTCAAGGT
This sequence comes from Enterobacter cloacae complex sp. I1M, assembly GCF_014982425.1. Classification (NCBI taxonomy): domain Bacteria; kingdom Pseudomonadati; phylum Pseudomonadota; class Gammaproteobacteria; order Enterobacterales; family Enterobacteriaceae; genus Enterobacter; species Enterobacter cloacae complex sp. I1M. The sequence goes on from NZ_JADCLG010000023.1 coordinate 138,800, forward strand.
CGGTTGCGAGATAAATGTGGTCTGCTTTTTCAGCAAGCTGTTTCAGCTCGTTAACGACTTTTTCTTTGCCTGGCAGCACTTCGTATTGTGCATCCCAGTTGTGCCATGGGTTAACACCCATGCGGTTGACAAGCGCGCTACGTTCATCCTTTTTAGGCTTTTTAGCCCCTTTGGTGGAGGTAGAGTCTGCGCTCTTTTTGCTGGCTGAGCCACTTGTCGGCAAATCGCGAATGTGACCAACGCTGGACTTAACCACGTAGTCATTGCCCAGATATTTATTGATCGTTTTGGCTTTTGCCGGGGACTCAACGATGACGAGAGCTTTACCCATATTCACCTTTACCTAATTTAATTCTTCCAGGAATACGCCGCACGTTGATTTCCCTTCCGCTGACGACGAGCCATTGATATTGCGACGTCGTCAGGGGATATCAACCCCTTTGTCTTACCGAACGTCAGTATGGCGACATCCAGGTCATTGAGTTTTCGGGTATTTTTCTCACATCAAAGTTCATTCGTGACGAATTCCCGGTCGAATGTCAAGCAATTCTGTTGCCAGAATGACGAAAGCGCACACTGTACCTGATAAAATTCGTTACGCAACTTTATTAGCATGCAAAAGCAAATCCCGCCAGCCAGCCCCTGTTCCTTATACCCGTGGATAGCAGGGAAAATTTGCCCCCGAAGCGACCCAGGCGTAGACTATTGTCACTGTTTAAGGAGTGGAATATGCAGAATACGACCCAACCCATTGACCGAGCTTCACTGCTTATCGAAGCAAACAAACTCATTCGCGACCATGAAGACACCCTGGCGGGGATTGAAGCGACTGGCGTGGAACAACGTAATGGCGTGCTGGTGTTCAGCGGTGAATACTTCCTTGATGAACAAGGGTTACCAACCCCGAAAAGCACCGCCGTGTTTAACATGTTTAAATACCTGGCGCATACCCTCTCAGAGAAGTACCACCTGGTCGATTAAAACGAAAACGCGAGGCATCTGCCTCGCGTTTTTCTTTACAGCAGCGGCTTTTGTCCGCGCTGCAACCAGCGTAGCAGCAGGCGATCCGCGCTTTCTGCCGCACTATTGGTAAAACGGTCAAGCAGGCGCTTACGTCGGGTGAAGCGCACCCCCACCAGCTCACGGCCTTCCATCAGGTTGAGCAGGAGGTCGTCGCTGGTACCCACTTCATCCACCAGCCCTTTCTCCTGCGCCTGCGTGCCGTACCAGTGTTCGCCCGTAGCCACCTGCTCAATGTCCAGCGTTGGGCGCATGCGGTGCACGAAATCCTTGAACAGATGGTGGGTTTCGTTCAGATCTTCCCGGAACTTCTGCCGTCCCTCTTCGGTATTTTCGCCGAGCAGCGTCAGCGTACGTTTGTACTGACCCGCCGTATGCAATTCGATGTCGATCTCTTTATTTTTCAGGAAACGATTGAAGTTAGGGATCTGCGCAACCACCCCAATCGAGCCGATAATGGAGAACGGTGCTGCGACGATTTTATCCGCCACGCACGCCATCATATAGCCGCCACTCGCCGCGACCTTATCTACCGCCACGGTGAGCGGGATCTGTTTATCCCGCAGACGTTGTAACTGCGAAGCCGCCAGTCCATACCCATGCACTACGCCGCCCGGGCTTTCAAGGCGTACCACCACCTGATCCTGGGCTGTCGCCACGGCCAGCACCGCTGTCACTTCCTCACGCAGAGAGGAGACTTCATGCGCATCCATGCTACCTTTAAAATCGAGCACATAGACGCGCGGTTTTGCGTCAGCCTGTGGCGTGGAGAGCTTAGCTTTCGCCTTCGCGGCTTTGGCGTCCTGCTTATGTTTTTTCTTCTGGGCTTTTAGCCACAGCTTCTGTTGATGATCGTCAAGCAGCGCCAGAGACATCTCTTCCCGCATCTCTTTATACTGCTCGCTCAGGCGGGTAATGCGTAACTCACCACGCTGACGCTTACGCTGCGTCAGGTTGACAATCAGGACGGCAATCACCGCGACAGCAATAACCACCGTCGCGATTTTGGCCAAAAACAACCCATACTGAGAAAGTAATTCCACGCGTTCCACCTTGATTTAACCACGAATCTTTCACGCCAGTGTACAACAGCCCTGCGCAGGCGTCTCGCTCTGGACATTAGCTCTGCGAGGCGGCTTCAGGAATCCCACGTTTCTGGTTTAAATCTTTGCAAATTGTTAATTTCCCAGCGTTCTGTCCTGTAGACTGATTGAATTCTGACGCGGTTTCGGGCATAAAGCCGAAAAGTCATAAATAAAGGTGCAAGTCACGCCCAATGCGCCTGAGGAGCCACCGTGCATTATCAGCCACAAAAAAACCTTCTACAGAACCGCATCATTCTGGTTACCGGTGCCAGCGACGGGATTGGTCGCGAAGCGGCGCTGACTTATTCTGAACACGGTGCGAGCCTTATTCTGCTGGGACGTAATGAAGAAAAGCTCAAAGCCGTTGCCCGTGAAATCGAAAACGCCGGCGGTACCCCCACGCCCTGGTATACGCTCGATCTGCTGACCTGTACGTCAGCGTCATGTCAGGCCCTTGCCCAGCGCATTAGTACGCATTATTCGCGTCTGGACGGCGTACTGCACAACGCGGGGTTACTGGGCGAAGTGCGCCCGATGGATGAACAGGATCCGGAGATTTGGCAGCAGGTGATGCAGGTTAACGTCAACGGGACGTTTTTCCTGACCCAGGCCTTGCTTCCTTTATTACTTAACTCAGATTCCGGTTCGCTGGTGTTTACCTCCTCCAGCGTGGGGCGTCAGGGTCGTGCGAACTGGGGGGCTTACGCCGCCTCAAAATTTGCCACCGAAGGAATGATGCAGGTGCTGGCCGAAGAGTATCAAAACCGCCATCTGCGGGTTAACTGTATTAACCCTGGCGGTACGCGCACTAAAATGCGTGCCAGCGCGTTCCCGACAGAAGATCCGCAAAAGCTTAAAACCCCGGCCGATATTATGCCTCTTTATCTGTGGCTGATGGGTGACGACAGCCGTCGTAAAACCGGAATGACATTCGATGCTCAGCCAGGCCGCAAACCGGGGATATCGCAATGAGTGAAGACCGTCATCAGCAGCGCCAGCAGCGTCTGAAAGAACAGGTTGATGCACGTGTGGCAGCCGCCCAGGACGAACGCGGGATCCTCATCGTGTTCACCGGCAACGGCAAAGGCAAAACCACCGCCGCATTCGGTACCGCCACCCGCGCAGTCGGGCACGGTCAGAAAGTGGGCGTGATCCAGTTTATCAAGGGTGAATGGCCCAACGGCGAGCGTAATCTGCTCGAACCGCATGGCGTTGAGTTTCAGGTGATGGCGACCGGTTTTACCTGGGATACCCAGAACCGGGAAACAGATACCGCAGCCTGCCTCGCCGTCTGGGAGCATGCCAAAAGAATGCTCTCTGACCCGTCGCTGAACATGGTGTTGCTGGATGAGATCACGTATATGGTGGCCTATGACTACCTGCCGCTGGAAGCCGTGCTGGAGGCCCTCAGGAACCGCCCTGCACACCAGACGGCGATCGTCACGGGGCGCGGGTGTCATCGGGACATTCTGGAGCTGGCCGATACCGTCAGCGAGCTGCGTCCGGTTAAGCATGCGTTCGATGCGGGTATCAAAGCGCAAATAGGGATTGATTACTGATGAAAAAAGCCCGGAATATTCACCGGGCTTTTAGATTAGCCGTTGTTATTACGGCTGCCAGAGCGGCGATTGCTGCTAACCTGGCTGTGACGTTTAACCGCACGGCGGATCTGATTCGCCTTCATACGACGACGATCTTTCTCTACCGCCACTTTCGATGTGGTTTCTGGCGTCAGGCCAACCAGATCGCGCAGGTAGTTGGTTTGCGTCAGATCCAGCTCGGTATAGCCGCCACGTGGCAGGCCTTTCGGCAACAGGATGTCGCCATAGCGGACACGAATCAAACGGCTTACCTGGACACCGACCGCTTCCCACAGACGACGCACCTCGCGGTTACGTCCCTCTGTCAGGGTAACGTTGTACCACTGGTTAATGCCTTCACCACCGGTAAACTTGATGGTTTTGAACGCCGCTGGGCCGTCCTCCAGCTGAACGCCACGCGACAGATCGCGCAGTTTGTTCTCATCAACCTGGCCGAAAACACGAACGGCGTATTCACGCTCCACTTCACGACTCGGGTGCATCAGGCGGTTTGCCAGTTCACCATCGGTGGTGAACAGCAGCAGGCCACAGGTATTCACGTCCAGACGCCCTACGGCAATCCAGCGGGCGCCACGCAGTTTTGGCAGACGGTCGAACACCGTCGGGCGGCCTTCCGGATCGTTGCGGGTACACAGTTCGCCCTCCGGCTTGTAGTAAGCCAGCACGCGGCAGATCTGTTCAGCGGACTCTTTTACGGAGATAAGATGGCCGTCAATGCGGATCTTCAGCCCCGGTACGATTTCAACGCGGTCACCGAGTGTGGCGATTTTACCGTCCACACTCACGCGACCTGCTTCAATAATGGCTTCGATTTCACGGCGCGAACCGTGGCCGGCACGCGCCAGCACTTTCTGTAACTTCTCGCTCATTGAGCTTCCTCAGGTGTCGCCTTCACAGGCGTCGAATCAGGTCAAAAACAGGGCAACGCCCTGCTTTGATGGCCGCGTAGTATATCTGCTTACACCCTTACAAGAAAGGCTTAACATCGCCCACGCCTTCACGAATCACTTCTGGCGCGTCTTCGGTGAGATCCACCACGGTGGTCGGTTGCTGACCTAGATAGCCGCCATGAATAATCAGCTCCACCACTTTCTCCAGACGATCTTTGATCTCTTCCGGGTCGGACTCGGTAAACTCACTGCCCGGCAGCATCAGCGAGGTAGACAGCATCGGCTCGCCGAGGGTTTCCAGCAGCGCCTGGGCAATCGGGTTCGACGGCACGCGCATGCCGATGGTTTTACGTTTTTCCTGCAACAGACGACGCGGCACCTCTTTTGTCCCTTTCAGAATGAAGGTGTAGTTTCCCGGCGTGTTGTTTTTGATCAGGCGAAAGGCCACGTTGTCGACATACGCATAGGTCGACAGCTCAGAGAGATCGCGACACATTAGGGTGAAGTTGTGGCCGTCCGGCAGCTGGCGGATGCGACAGATGCGCTCCATTGCCCCTTTATCCTCGATTTTACAGCCCAGCGCGTAACCAGAATCGGTTGGGTAGACAATAACGCCACCTTTACGGACGATTTCCACAGCCTGATTAATCAGACGTGGCTGTGGGTTATCCGGATGGATATAGAAAAACTGACTCATACTTCCCTCTCTTCAATTTGCTGTGGCTGTTCCCAGAGCTGCCAGACGGGCTCAACGCCAGCGGGTAACCAGAGCTTGCGCCCCAGTTCAATCCACGCGCAGGGCTGATGGAAATCTGAACCCTGTGACCCAAGCAGGCCAAACTGACGGGCGTAGGTCGCGAGCTGCGAACGCTCATTGGGTGCCTGCTGACACTGGGCAACTTCCATCGCCTCACCGCCGGATTCGGCAAAGTGGGCCAGCAGCCTTTTCAGCCATTTAGCAGAAAGATTATACCGCCCCGGATGGGCCAATACGGCCTTACCACCAGAATGATGAATCACATCAATAGCTTGTTTTATTGTACACCACTGGGGAGGAACGTATCCGGTTTTCCCGCGCGCCAGATACTTTTTAAACACATTCGCCATGGTCGTCGCTTTACCGGCGTCAACCAGAAAACGGGCGAAATGGCCGCGCGTGACCGCCCCACCGTTCGCCAGCTTGCGCGCACCTTCCAGCGCACCGGGGATATGCGCCTTCTCAAGACGTTCGCCTATCAACTCCGCGCGTTGATTGCGTCGTGCTTTTTGTTCTTGCAAAAATGCGCACATTGCCGGATGTTCTGTATCAATATTCAGGCCAACGATATGAATTTCGTGGTTTTCCCAGAGCGTGGAGATCTCGACCCCGGGCACCAGATTTAGCGCCAGCCCGCTTCGGGCAATCTCGGCGCGCGCGGCGGGGATGGCGTCTGTTGTGTCGTGATCGGTTATTGCCAGCGTGCCGACACGCATTTCAACGGCGCGATGGACCAGGGCTTCGGGCGTCAGCAGGCCATCTGAAGCCTGCGTATGGCTGTGTAAATCATAAATTACGGCGTAGGTGGTATCGCTCAAAGCACTTCCCATAACAGTCTGGAGACATCCGAAGCACCTATGATACCGACTTACCGCGAAATACTGAAATCAGGGGTTGACAACACGCCATCGAACTAGTTAACTAGTACGCAAGTTCACACGAGAAAGGTATCTGAAAATGACAGCACATTTCGCTCTGCACGGTTGGTGGCGTACTTCCTGATCTTCGGGCAGTGTCACGCGTCTGCGAAAAGCAAACAGATACCCGGCCCGCTCCCAAGCGGGCTTTTTTTTGAACAGAATATGAGAATAACAACATGCAAACAGCCAAACCCCACCTCGAACTGCTGACCTGCGAGGCGGCCTATCGCCATAACCCTACCGCGCTCTTTCATCAGGTGTGCGGTGCACGTCCTGCGACGCTGCTGCTGGAATCTGCTGATATCGACAGCAAGGACGATCTCAAAAGCCTGCTGCTGGTTGACAGCGCGCTGCGCATTACCGCAGCGGGTGACACTGTCACTATTAAGGCGTTATCCGAGAATGGTGCGTCGCTGCTGCCGCTGCTGGATGCGGCTCTGCCTTCAGGCATTGAAAATGAGCGTCATCCGGACCTGCGAATTCTGCATTTCCCGCCGGTAAGCCAGTTGCTGGATGAAGATGCCCGCCTCTGCTCACTCTCCGTTTTCGACGCCTTCCGCCTGCTGCAAAATCTGGTCAAAGTGCCGGAAGATGAGCGCGAAGCAATGTTCTTTGGCGGGCTGTTTGCTTACGACCTGGTTGCTGGCTTTGAAGATTTACCGGAAACCGAGCAGGGTAACCGCTGCCCGGACTACTGTTTCTACCTGGCCGAAACCCTGCTGGTGATCGACCATCAGAAAAAATACACCCGCATTCAGGCCAGCCTGTTCACGCCATCTGTGTCTGAGAAAAATCGCCTCGCGCAGCGCATCGGCCAACTGCAACAGCAGATGTCAGAAGCACCGCCCGCGCTCCCGGTGCAGCGTGTTGAAAAGATGACCTGCGAGGTGAGTCAGACCGACGATCAGTACGGCGCGGTGGTCCGTCAGATGCAAAAAGCGATTCGTGCCGGGGAGATTTTCCAGGTGGTGCCGTCCCGTCGCTTTTCACTGCCCTGCCCGTCGCCGCTGGCGGCTTACGATGTGCTGAAAAAGAGCAACCCAAGCCCGTACATGTTCTTTATGCAGGACAATGATTTCACTCTGTTCGGCGCGTCACCGGAAAGCTCCCTAAAGTACGACGCCACCAGCCGCCAGATTGAGATCTACCCGATAGCGGGAACCCGTCCACGCGGCCGTCGTGCCGATGGCTCCCTGGACCGCGATCTCGACAGCCGCATCGAACTGGAAATGCGTACCGACCACAAAGAGCTCTCCGAACACCTGATGCTGGTTGACCTGGCACGTAACGACCTGGCGCGTATTTGTACGCCGGGCAGCCGCTATGTGGCAGACCTGACCAAAGTCGACCGCTACTCCTTCGTCATGCATCTGGTATCCCGCGTGGTGGGTGAGCTGCGCCACGACCTCGACGTCCTGCACGCCTACCGCGCCTGCATGAACATGGGCACGTTGAGCGGCGCGCCGAAAGTCCGCGCCATGCAGCTGATTGCCGAAGCTGAAGGCCGCCGTCGCGGCAGCTACGGTGGCGCGGTGGGCTATTTCACCGCTCACGGTGACCTCGATACCTGCATCGTGATTCGCTCCGCCTACGTTGAGGACGGCATTGCTACCGTCCAGGCCGGGGCCGGGATTGTGCTGGATTCTGTTCCGCAGTCGGAAGCCGACGAAACCCGCAGTAAAGCGCGCGCGGTACTGCGCGCCATAGCTACCGCACACCATGCACAGGAGATTTTCTGATGGCTGACATTCTGCTGCTCGATAATATCGACTCCTTTACCTACAACCTGGCAGATCAGCTGCGTGCGAATGGACACAACGTCGTTATCTATCGCAACCACGTTCCGGCCCAGACGCTGATTGACCGTCTGGCGACCATGCAAAACCCGGTGCTGATGCTCTCCCCGGGGCCAGGCGCACCGAGCGAAGCGGGCTGTATGCCTGAGCTGTTGACCCGTATGCGCGGCAAGCTGCCGATTATCGGCATCTGCCTCGGCCACCAGGCGATTGTCGAAGCCTACGGTGGTTACGTGGGTCAGGCGGGGGAGATCCTGCATGGTAAAGCGTCAAGCATTGAACATGACGGTCAGGCGATGTTTGCCGGTCTGCCGAACCCGCTTCCGGTAGCGCGTTACCACTCGCTGGTCGGCAGCAATATTCCGGCCGGGCTGACGATTAACGCCTCGTTTGAAGGGATGGTGATGGCGGTGCGTCACGATGCGGATCGCGTCTGCGGGATGCAGTTCCACCCGGAATCTATCCTGACGTCTAACGGCGCGCGCCTGCTGGAGCAAACGCTCAACTGGGCGCTGCAAAAGCTGGAGCAGACCAACACCCTGCAACCGATTCTGGAAAAACTGTATCAGGCCCAGACCCTGAGCCAGCAGGAGAGCCACCAGCTTTTCTCCGCCGTCGTGCGCGGCGAGCTGAAGCCTGAGCAGCTGGCCGCTGCGCTGGTGAGCATGAAAGTGCGCGGCGAAAGCCCGCAGGAGATCGCCGGTGCGGCAACCGCGCTGCTGGAAAATGCCGCCCCGTTCCCGCGCCCGGACTATCCGTTTGCCGATATCGTTGGGACCGGCGGCGACGGCAGCAACAGCATCAATATTTCGACCGCCAGCGCCTTTGTGGCGGCGGCATGCGGACTGAAAGTGGCGAAGCACGGCAACCGCAGCGTGTCCAGCCGTTCCGGATCGTCCGACCTGCTGGCGGCTTTCGGTATCAACCTGGACATGAACGCTGAGCGTTCCCGTGAAGCGCTGGATGACCTGGGCGTCTGTTTCCTTTTTGCGCCGAAATATCACACCGGTTTCCGCCACGCGATGCCGGTTCGCCAGCAGCTTAAAACCCGGACGCTGTTTAATGTGCTCGGTCCACTCATTAACCCGGCGCACCCGCCGCTGGCGCTGATTGGCGTTTACAGCCCGGAGCTGGTCCTGCCGATTGCGGAGACGCTGCGCGTCCTCGGTTACCAACGCGCCGCCGTGGTACACAGCGGCGGGATGGATGAAGTTTCCCTGCATGCGCCCACGCTGGTGGCCGAACTGAATAACGGCGAAGTGCTGAACTATCAGCTTGAGGCCGCAGACTTCGGGTTGACCCCGTACCATCAGGACGCCCTGGCGGGCGGCACGCCGGAAGAAAACCGTGACATTCTCACGCGCTTATTACAAGGTAAAGGTGAGGCCGCCCATGAGGCCGCCGTGGCGGCCAACGTAGCCATGCTGATGCGTTTACATGGCGAGGAAGATCTGAAAGCCAACGCCCAAAAAGTTCTGGACGTACTGCGCTCCGGTGCAGCTTACGATCGCGTTACCGCACTTGCGGCAAGAGGGTAAATAATGCAGACCGTTTTAGCGAAAATCGTCGCCGATAAGGCCATCTGGGTGGAAGCCCGTAAGCAACAGCAGCCGCTCGCCAGTTTTCAGAATGACGTCGTTCCGAGCAGCCGTCGTTTCTATGATGCCCTCCAGGGCGCGCGTACCGCGTTTATTCTGGAGTGTAAAAAAGCGTCTCCGTCCAAAGGCGTGATCCGTGACGATTTCGACCCGGCGCGTATTGCCGGTATCTACAAGCATCATGCGTCTGCCATTTCTGTGCTGACGGATGAGAAATATTTCCAGGGTAGCTTCGATTTTCTGCCCGTAGTCAGCGGCATCGCGCCGCAGCCGATTCTGTGCAAAGACTTTATTATCGACCCGTATCAGATCTGGCTGGCGCGCTTTTACCAGGCCGATGCCTGCCTGCTGATGCTCTCCGTGCTGGATGACGAACAGTATCGCCAGCTCTCCGCCGTCGCGCACAGCCTGAATATGGGCGTGCTTACCGAAGTGAGCAACGAAGAGGAGCTGGAGCGCGCCATCGCGCTGGAAGCCAAAGTGGTCGGCATTAACAACCGCGACCTGCGCGACCTGTCGATTGACCTCAACCGTACGCGCCAGCTTGCGCCGCGTCTGGGTGCGGGCGTCACGGTGATCAGCGAATCCGGAATCAACAGCTACGCTCAGGTGCGCGAACTCAGCCACTTTGCCAACGGTTTCCTGATCGGTTCCGCGATGATGGAACACAACGATCTTAATGCGGCCGTGCGCCGCGTGCTGCTGGGTGAGAACAAAGTTTGCGGCCTGACCCGTGAACAGGATGCGCAGGCGGCGTATGAGGCGGGCGCAATCTATGGTGGTCTGATCTTTGTTGAGTCCTCTCCTCGCGCCGTTAATGAAGAACAGGCGCGCAAGGTGATTGCGGCTGCGCCACTGAGCTACGTGGGCGTGTTCCGCAATGCGGATATTAACGACGTTGCGGCGAAAGCGGACGCGTTATCCCTGAGCGCGGTTCAGCTACATGGCGATGAAGATCAGACATACATCGATGCTCTGCGACATGTTCTGGCACCTCAGGTTCAGATCTGGAAAGCGCAAAGTGTTGGCGCCATCCTGCCCGCGCGTAACCTTACGCATGTTGATAAATACGTGCTCGACAACGGCCAGGGCGGCACGGGGCAGCGTTTCGACTGGTCACTGCTGCGTGGCGAAGTGCTGGACAATGTCCTGCTGGCGGGGGGATTAAGCCCCGATAACTGTGTGGAAGCAGCCAAAACCGGCTGCGCCGGCCTCGATTTCAATTCAGGCGTAGAGTCCCAACCGGGCATAAAAGACGCCAGCAAGCTGGCATCGGTATTTAAAACTCTGCGTGCATATTAAGGAAGAGAAGATGACGACATTACTTAACCCGTATTTTGGTGAGTTTGGTGGGATGTACGTCCCACAAATCCTGATGCCCGCGCTGCGCCAGCTGGAAGAAGCGTTCGTGAGCGCGCAGAAAGATCCGGCGTTTCAGGCGGAGTTTACTGACCTGCTGAAAAACTACGCCGGTCGTCCGACGGCACTGACCAAATGCCGCAACCTGACCGAAGGCACCAGAACCACGCTCTACCTTAAACGTGAAGATCTGCTGCACGGCGGCGCGCATAAAACTAATCAGGTGCTTGGCCAGGCTCTGCTCGCCAAACGTATGGGTAAAACCGAAATTATCGCCGAAACCGGCGCAGGCCAGCACGGCGTGGCCTCTGCCCTCGCCAGCGCCCTGCTCGGCCTGAAGTGCCGCATCTATATGGGGGCGAAAGACGTTGAACGCCAGTCGCCTAACGTGTTCCGTATGCGTCTGATGGGGGCGGAAGTGATCCCTGTACACAGCGGTTCTGCCACGCTGAAAGATGCCTGTAATGAAGCGCTGCGCGACTGGTCTGGCAGCTACGAAACCGCCCACTACATGCTCGGTACCGCGGCAGGCCCGCACCCGTTCCCGACCATCGTGCGTGAATTCCAGCGCATGATCGGTGAAGAGACTAAAGCGCAGATCCTCGAAAAAGAGGGTCGCCTGCCGGATGCGGTAATCGCCTGCGTTGGCGGCGGATCTAACGCCATCGGCATGTTTGCCGATTTTATCGACGAAACCAGCGTTGGGCTGATTGGCGTTGAGCCTGCCGGCCACGGCATTGAAACGGGTGAGCACGGTGCGCCGCTGAAGCATGGCCGCGTGGGGATCTATTTCGGCATGAAGGCCCCGATGATGCAGACCGATGAAGGGCAGATTGAGGAGTCTTACTCAATTTCAGCCGGGCTGGATTTCCCGTCCGTAGGGCCGCAGCACGCGTTCCTCAACAGCACCGGCCGCGCGGATTATGTCTCCATCACTGATGACGAGGCGCTGGAGGCCTTCAAAACGCTGTGTCGCAATGAAGGGATCATCCCGGCGCTTGAGTCTTCCCACGCGCTGGCACACGCGCTGAAAATGATGAAGGAAAACCCGGAAAAAGAGCAACTGCTGGTGGTAAACCTTTCCGGTCGCGGTGACAAAGATATTTTCACCGTTCACGATATTCTGAAAGCACGAGGGGAAATCTGATGGAACGCTACGACAACGCATTTGCACAACTGAAAGCCCGCCAGGAAGGCGCTTTCGTTCCCTTCGTGACGCTGGGCGACCCCGGTCCGGAGCTGTCGCTGAAGATTATCGATACCCTGATTGACGCTGGTGCCGACGCGCTGGAGTTGGGGATTCCGTTCTCCGATCCGCTGGCGGATGGCCCGACCATCCAGAACGCGACGCTTCGCGCGTTTGCTGCGGGCGTGACGCCGGGCCAGTGCTTCGAAATGCTGGCGGCGATTCGCCAGAAGCACCCGACCATTCCGATCGGCCTGCTGATGTACGCCAACCTGGTGTTCAGCCGCGGTATTGATGCGTTTTACGCAGAGTGCGCCCGCGTGGGCGTTGACTCCGTGCTGGTGGCTGACGTGCCCGTTGAAGAGTCTGCGCCGTTCCGTCAGGCGGCGATGCGCCACAACGTCGCGCCGATTTTCATCTGTCCACCGAATGCCGATGACGATCTGTTGCGCCAGATTGCCTCTTACGGACGGGGTTACACCTACCTGCTCTCCCGTGCGGGCGTCACCGGTGCGGAAAACAAAGCCGCGCTTCCGCTGCATCATCTGGTGGAGAAGCTGGCAGAATACCATGCTGCACCGCCGCTTCAGGGCTTTGGGATTTCCTCTCCGGATCAGGTTACTGCGGCGATTGACGCGAAAGCCGCCGGGGCCATTTCCGGTTCGGCTATCGTGAAAATCATCGAGAAGAATGTGGATAAGCCAGAGCAGATGCTGGCTGAGTTACACGCATTCGTCACATCCATGAAAGCGGCCACACACAAGGCGTAACCGTTAACACCGTCTGGCCCCGGCGTCAGGCGGTTTTCCCTTATCTCTTCCTGAAAGAAGCAGGTCAAAATTGATCCTGTCGATATTTTCGGTGTGAATGACTTTTCAAACTTTCGCGTAAGCGTATGATCTGGGCTCTTTTTAGCGTTACCCTTCTGAGTTCAGAGGTTATTCATGTCCTGGCATTCCTTCAAACAGACTTACCTGGTTAAGTTCTGGTCACCTGTTCCGGCCGTTATCGCGGCAGGCATTCTCTCTACCTATTATTTCGGTATTACCGGCACCTTCTGGGCTGTTACGGGCGAGTTTACCCGCTGGGGTGGGCAGCTATTACAGCTGGCAGGCGTTCATGCCGAAGAGTGGGGTTACTTCAAACTGATCCATCTTGAGGGCTCACCGCTGACCCGCATCGACGGAATGATGATCATTGGCATGTTTGGCGGATGTTTTGCGGCCGCGCTGTGGGCCAACAACGTTAAGTTGCGCATGCCGAAAAGCCGCATCCGCATTATGCAGGCCGTGGTCGGCGGTATCATTGCCGGGTTTGGCGCCCGCCTGGCGATGGGCTGTAATCTGGCCGCGTTCTTTACCGGTATTCCGCAGTTCTCGCTGCATGCCTGGTTCTTTGCCGTCGCCACCGCCATAGGCTCATATTTCGGTGCAAAGTTCACCCTGCTGCCACTGTTCCGCATTCCGGTGAAAATGACGAAAGTTAGCGCTGCATCTCCGTTAACGCAAAAAACCGATCAGGCGCGTCGTCGCTTCCGCCTCGGTATGCTGGTCTTTTTTGCTATGGTTGCCTGGGCGATTTGCACGGCGATGAATCAGCCCAAACTCGGTCTGGCCATGCTGTTCGGCGTCGGCTTTGGTCTGCTGATTGAACGCGCGCAGATCTGCTTTACCTCCGCGTTTCGCGATATGTGGATCACCGGACGTACCATGATGGCGAAAGCCATTATTGCCGGGATGGCCGTGAGCGCGATCGGGATCTTTAGCTATGTTCAGCTCGGCGTTGAGCCGAAAATCATGTGGGCCGGTCCTAATGCGGTCATTGGCGGGCTGCTGTTTGGTTTTGGCATCGTGCTGGCGGGCGGGTGTGAAACTGGCTGGATGTATCGCGCCGTGGAAGGCCAGGTGCATTACTGGTGGGTTGGTCTGGGTAACGTGATTGGCTCAACCCTCCTGGCGTACTACTGGGATGACGTCTCTCCAGTACTGGCAACCAACTGGGACAAGGTCAATTTGCTGAATACCTTTGGTCCACTCGGGGGGCTCATGGTGACCTACGCCCTGCTGCTTATCTCCTTCTTACTGGTTATTGCGCAAGAAAAGCGCTTCTTCCGGCGTGCCACCGTCAAAACTGAAACTCAGGAGAATGCCGCATGAAAGAGATCGTGCCTGATTATCGTCTCGATATGGTGGGTGAACCCTGCCCTTACCCGGCCGTTGCCACGCTTGAGGCGTTACCGCAGCTTAAGAAAGGTGAAATTCTGGAAGTGGTGAGCGATTGCCCCCAGTCGATCAATAACATTCCGCTTGATGCCAAAAATCACGGCTATACCGTGCTGGATATCCAGCAGGACGGACCAACGATTCGTTATTTAATTCAGAAGTGATTTCACGATCGAAAAAGGCCTCTCAGAGGCCTTATCTAGTTTACTGGCTTTGGCCACCGTCGTCGTCTGAGTTTCGGCAGGCATGAATGAGTGGTGAGACGTGTTCCGCAAACGGAACAGATAGCACCGTGAGGTAGGCTATGTGCTGGGCTGAACGTCGTGAACTGAAACTGTTTACCTGCACAAACCGGACACTCAAATTTAATGTTGGGGATATCCCCTCCAGCCAGGTATGTGGAACAACCACCATACAGCAATCCCCGGCTGACCGGGGATATATCTTCTGTCAGAAACGATAACCTGCTGAGAACATAAATACCCATGGATCCAGACGGGTACTGATACTCTGCTGCTCACCGCCAGCTTTAAAGCGCACGTCTGTATCAATGTCCATATACCAGACCGAGGCGTTGATCAGCCAGTCACGGTTAATCAGATAATCCAGACCAACCTGCCCCGCCATGCCCCACGAGTCTTTCAGGCTGAGATCGGATAGCCCAGCCTCTTTACCGGTATCGTTAAATTTCTCTTCAAAGAAGGTGGTGTAGTTAACGCCTGCACCAATATAAGGGCGTAACTTGCTGCTGGAATCGCCGAAGTACCACTGCGCCATCAGGGTTGGTGGTAAATGGTGCACCGTAGCAATGTCCCCGGTCGGCCCTAAACCGACGCGGTGACGGAATGGCGTGGCGGCCAGAAGCTCAACGCCAATGTTATCCGTAGCCATATACGTGAATGTCAGGCCTAACTGGGTGTTATTGCTGACGCTAAACCCGCCCATACCCAGTACATTGTCGGAACCTTCCGTTGGACGCACCGTTGCCGAACCGGCACGAATAAAGAATTCACCTGCTTCATGTGCGTACGCGCCGCCAGAGAGACTGCTTAAGATAAGGGCTGCCACCGCTAATTTTTTCATATCCGCTCCATCGTTGTGGTTTTAATTGCGGAGGAGAATATACTCACAAATGAGTAATAAGTGATCTAACACAGATCACATTAAAACCAGTAAGTTAACATTCATTGATCTAGGTTAATTTTTGGTGACGCCTCATAAAGCAATAAGTTGTTACCGCGTCAATTTTTGGCATTTCATAGTTAAAAAATTTTCTGTTTTTCCTCTCTTGCGCTTCCTGTAGCGGCTGGATAATTTATCGCTCTCACAATCTGATTTGATGCGTTCTACTTTTGCAGGTGTGCCATGAGTGATCATAACCCGTGCATGACGTGCGGAGCCTGTTGTGCGTATTTTCGAGTCTCTTTCTACTGGGCTGAAGCCAGCGATGGCGGCGGCACCGTTCCGGTTGATCTCACTGAACCCTTGACCCCTTTCCTGCGTTGCATGCGCGGCACCAACCAAAAACAGAGCCGCTGTGTGGCACTGCAAGGTGAACCTGGGGTATCCACCCGCTGTTCCATTTACGCGGATCGCCCCAGCCCGTGTCGCACTTTCGCGATGTCGGGAGTGGATGGGCAGGTCAATGAGGCATGCAATCGCGCCCGCGCCCGCTATGGATTACCGCCGCTTTACAAAGATATGCTTTTCCATACAAGCCTTGATGCTGCCACCAGCGTGTTATCCGGTGTACAATTGCCGGCTAATTAACACCTGCAATACTCAAGGAGAGTGCATGTCTATCACGGCGAAGTCTGTCTACCGTGACACGGGAAATTTTTTCCGCAATCAGTTCGTTACTTTTTTACTGATCGCGTTGTTGTGCGCCTTTATTACGGTGGTGCTGGGTCATGCGTTCTCACCCAGTGATGAACAGATTGCCTCGCTGAGCCAGGGGGATCATCTTGCAGGCAGCGCAGGGTTATTTGACCTTGTGCAGAATATGACGCCAGAGCAACAGCAAATCTTGCTGCGTGCATCTGCGGCATCTACCTTCTCGGGGCTAATCGGCAACGCCATTCTGGCGGGTGGCGTGTTGCTGATGATCCAGCTGGTGTCTGCCGGCCAACGCGTCAGCGCGTTACGTGCCATCGGGGCCAGTGCTCCGGTGCTGCCGAAACTGTTTATCCTCATCTTCCTGACTACGCTGCTGGTCCAGATGGGGATAATGTTGGTTGTCGTTCCGGGCGTGCTGCTGGCTATCGTGCTTTCATTTGCGCCAGTAATGGTTGTGCAGGACAAAATGGGTATTTTCACCGCCATGCGCAGCAGTATAAGGCTCGCGTGGGCGAATATGCGTCTGGTCGCCCCGGCCGTTATCAGCTGGTTGCTGGCCAAGACTCTACTGTTGCTGTTTGCGCCGAATTTTGCGGTATTAACGCCAAACGTCGGCGCGGTTGTCGCCAATACGCTGAGCAATCTGATTTCAGCTGTACTGCTGGTCTATTTGTTCCGCCTGTACATGTTAATTCGTCAGTAACCGGGATCGCAGAATGAAGCAGTTTCTTGATTTTTTACCGCTGATCGTATTTTTCGCTTTTTATAAGTTGTACGACATCTATGCCGGCACGCTGGCGTTGATTGTGGCAACGGCTGTGGTGCTGATTTACAGCTGGGTTCGCTATCGCAAAGTTGAAAAGATGGCGCTCATCACTTTCCTGATGGTGGCGGTGTTTGGTGGTCTGACGTTGTTCTTCCACAATGATGAATTTATCAAATGGAAGGTCACAGTGATTTACGGCCTGTTTGCGAGCGCGCTGCTCATCAGCCAGTGGGTGATGAAGAAGCCGCTGATCCAGCGCATGCTGGGGAAAGAACTGACGCTGCCGCAGGCTGTGTGGGGGCGTCTGAATATCGCCTGGGCGCTATTTTTTATTCTGTGTGGTCTGGCGAATATCTATATCGCATTCTGGCTGCCGCAGAATATCTGGGTCAACTTCAAGGTGTTTGGCCTGACGGCGCTGACCCTTATCTTCACCCTGCTCAGCGGCGTTTATATTTATCGCCACATGCCGCAGGATGACAAGCACTGATCCTTCTGGCCAGATCGTCACGCGGTCTGGCCTCTTTTCCCGCCTTCTCTTTTCTCCACAATCTTCCTGCGAAAATGTCTGAATCATGAAGATTTTATGGAGATTGCTGTCGCTTTATTGTAATGAGAATCACTATCATTAATATTCTTCATCGCATTTTTAACAAATGGAAATGAGTTGATGAATAACATAATAAGATTTGCCCCGGCTACACTTACACTCGCCATTTTTTCAACGCTATACCAGAGCGCGCACGCAGCGGAAGATCCTCTCGCCGATGGTGAAACAATGGTCGTTCAGGCAACCGCTGAAGAGGCCCTAAAGCAACAGCCGGGGGTTTCCATCATCACGGCAAAGGACATAGAAAAGGATCCACCGGTTAACGATCTTTCGGAAATTATTCGCAAAATGCCCGGGGTTAACCTCACCGGAAACAGCGCGACAGGCAGTCGTGGTAACAACCGTCAGATCGACATCCGCGGTATGGGGCCAGAGAACACGCTGATTCTGATTGACGGTGTGCCGGTGACGTCACGTAACTCGGTACGCTACAGCTGGCGCGGGGAGCGCGACACCCGCGGGGACACCAACTGGGTTCCGCCAGAGATGGTTGAGCGTATTGAAGTGCTCCGGGGACCAGCTGCCGCCCGCTATGGTTCGGGGGCTGCCGGCGGCGTCGTCAACATCATTACCAAACGCCCGTCCAACGACTGGCACGGCTCCCTCTCCCTGTACACTAACCAGCCTGAAAATGATAAAGAGGGGGCGACGAAACGCGCTAATTTTGATCTGAGCGGCCCCCTCGCGGGAGATGCGTTAACGATGCGCCTGTACGGGAACATCAACAAAACCGACGCAGATGCTCAGGACATCAACACCGCGCAAAACGGCTCTTACGCCGCCGGGCGAGAGGGCGTACGTAACAAGGACATTAATGCCCTGCTCTCCTGGAAACTCACGCCACAGCAGATTATCGATTTCGACTACAGCTACAGCCGCCAGGGCAATATCTACGCGGGTGATACTCAATACAGCAACAGCAACGTCAGCCCTGACGGTCTGGTGTCGTCCCTGTATGGACACGAAACCAACCGAATGTACCGCCAGTCTTATGGCATTACGCACAACGGCATCTGGGACTGGGGTCAGTCAAAGTTCGGGGTTTATTATGAAAAGACCAACAACACCCGACTGGAAGAAGGCTCTACGGGCAAAGTTGAAGGGATGATCAATAGCGATAAATACGATACCAGCCGGCTGGAGTCATACCGTTCAACGGGTGAACTGAACATTCCTTTCTTCTGGCTGGTCGAACAGACGCTAACCGTGGGTGCAGAATGGAACCGTGATGAACTGAACGATCCGGCCTCAATGCAGTCGACAAATGTGTCGGGAGAAGTGATTAACGGCGTTCCCGGCACGGCTTCTGAGCGCAACAGCAAAAACAGCGCTGACCTCACCGGCATCTATCTTGAGGACAATATTGAAGCGCGTCAGGGCACCAACCTGATCCCAGGGCTCCGCTTTGATTATCACAATCAATTTGGCAGCAACTGGAGTCCGAGCCTGAACCTCTCTCAGGATTTGGGTGACATGTTCAAGGTTAAAGCGGGTATCGCTCGGGTATTTAAAGCGCCAAACTTGTATCAATCCAGCGAAGGCTATCTGCTTTCCACCCGCGGCAATGGCTGCCCGAATAACGTTTCCGAAGGAAGCTGTTATCTGTTAGGTAACCCGGATCTAGATCCGGAAATCAGCGTGAACAAAGAGATCGGCCTGGCCTTTGCCCTGGAAGGCTACGAGGCTGGAATTACCTGGTTCCGCAATGATTACAAAAACAAGATCGTTTCAGGAACGGACGTGCTGGGGCAGACAAGCAGCGACGCAAATATCCTGCAATGGGAGAACGGCGGTAAGGCCGTTGTTGAAGGGCTGGAAGGCAACCTCACCGTCCCTGTTATTCGCGACACGCTAACCTGGCGTACTAATGCGACGTATATGATTCAGTCTGAAAGTAAAGACACCGGTAATCCGCTGTCGATTATCCCCAAATATACCGTCAACACCATGCTGGACTGGGAGGTTAACAGCAAGCTTTCAGCCAACGTAAGCTGGACGATGTACGGCCGCCAGAAGCCCAGAGAAAACGCTGAAATCCGCAAAGAGGAAAATGCGATGTCCAACAGAGAGATCGGCGCGTATTCCATCGTGGGTATCGGCAGTAACTATCAGCTGACCAAAAACCTGCGCCTGAATGCCGGCATCAGCAACCTCTTTGACAAGCAGATTTACCGTGAAAATGACGGTGCATCTACCTATAACGAACCGGGCCGCGCCTATTACGCTGGCGTAACCATGTCCTTCTGACCTTCAGGCGCCCGCGCTGCGGGCGCTAACCCTATTCTCTCCAGCCAGAAATCATAGTAGCATCCCGCCTGAAGTCTTCAGTTACGAGTTTAAAAACAATGACAACAAATGACGCCCCACAGGGCGAACTGGTTTTACGCACACTGGCAATGCCTGCGGATACGAATGCCAATGGCGATATTTTTGGCGGCTGGTTAATGTCGCAGATGGATATGGGCGGTGCAATCCTGGCAAAAGAGATTGCACACGGGCGCGTGGTAACCGTCCGGGTCGATGGCATGACCTTCCTGCGCCCTGTCGCGGTGGGGGACGTGGTGTGCTGTTACGCACGCTGCGTAAAACGCGGCAATACGTCTATCTCCATTAACATTGAAGTATGGGTGAAAAAAGTCTCTTCTGAACCGATTGGTCAGCGCTATAAGGCGACGGAGGCCCTGTTCATCTACGTGGCAGTGGATAGCGACGGTAAGCCCCGCCAGCTCCCACGGAGCTGATCCTCAGGTAAAAAAAAGCCTCCTTGCGGAGGCTTCTTTTATTCCATCTGTGCCCCGCCGTTCAGGCGGAAGACAATATTTACAATCAACCCATTGCCGGGTTTACCGGCTTCATAACGCCACCTGCGCATGGCCGATTTAACTTCGCGTTCAAACATATTCGCCGGCTGTGCGGACAGGATTTCCACGTTATCCACACGTCCATCAGCCGTAACGTCGAATTTCACCCGTACACGCCCTTCAATACGTAACGCCTGAGCACGTGCCGGATACTGCGGCTGGTTACGGCTCAGCGCGCGCGGGCCCGCTGGCGCCGTTACCGTCGGTTTTGTCGCGGTCGTGGTGTTACTCATCAGCGGACGTGACGGGGCGGCATTTTCAACCGGCTGCGTGGTGCGTGGCTCAACCGGACGCACTTCGCGTTTCGGACGCTCTTCCACCTTTTTGACCGGCTTGGGTTTTGGCTTCGGCTTAGGTTTCGGCTCTGGCTTATGGATCACCACCGGCGCTTCTTTTGGCGGTTCAGGAATCGGCTCGGGTTCCGGCTCGGGTTCAACAACGGGCTGTGGCGGCGGCGGCGCAACCTGCGGCGGTTCAAGATCCGCGGGCGATACCATGGTCACAGAAATTGGCTGCGCTGGCGCTGGCATTTCAATAACCTGATGAACCGAGGTATAGAGCAGACCCGCCACGACAGCACCGTGAATAACGACGGAAAGCAGCGTCGGCCATGGAAAGCGGCGAGGTAAATCAAGGGTCATCGAAGTCATAATCATCAACGTTAAAAAACCGAACCTCGATTTTAAATGCAAATAGCAATCATATTCAATAAGACACTTTGTCCTGGCGCAATTTAAGCGTATAAGAGGGCAAAAAAGGGGCATCCAGATCAGGGTTTTAACATTGTTATTATCTTTACATTGCAGTCATTTGTGCTTTCACATAACGTAAATGTCACTTTTACCGGTTAAGGAGCTTTGCCGTGCTTTATGTGATTTACGCTGAAGATGTACCTGATTCTCTGGAAAAACGTCTTTCCGTTCGCCCTGCCCATCTGGCGCGTTTACAGCTGCTACAGGATGAAGGTCGGTTGCTGACCGCAGGCCCGATGCCTGCCGTTGACAGCAACGATCCGGGAGCAGCGGGTTTTACCGGCTCCACGGTGATTGCCGAGTTTGAATCTCTGGAAGCCGCGCAGGCCTGGGCAGAAGCAGACCCGTACGTCGCAGCAGGCGTGTACGAGAAAGTCACGGTTCGCCCGTATAAAAAAGTGTTCTGAAATGAAAGGCTCCCTCGGGAGCCTTTTCTTCATTCAGTGCAGCGACGCCAGCCTCGCCGCAAATCCAACAAACAGCAGGCCTATCAACCCATTCCCCAGCTTCGCCAGTTTCTTTTTGGTTTTCAGGTAACGCGTGACAAACGCGCCTGAGAAAATGAGGAAGCTCATGTACATGAAGCTGATTAGCTCAAGCGTTGTGGCGAGGATCAGGAACGACGTGCCGGTATTCTTCGCATTGACATCAATGAACTGCACGAAGAACGATACGTAAAAGAGAATCGCTTTCGGGTTCGTCAGGCTCAGCACCAGCGAACGCTTAAGGATCGCGCTTGCCGGTTCGGCGCTACTTTCGTGCGCATTTTTTTGACGTGTCATAACGGACCAGAGCATTTTTCCGCCGAGCCACAGCAGATAAAACGCCCCAAGATAGCGGACAATATTAAATAATACCGGAGTGGTCTGGATCAACGCGGCAACGCCCGCCCAGGCCAGAAACATCAGCACGGCATCACCAATAAACACACCGGTGGCTGCCAGATAGCCTTTCTTAACGCCGTGGCCAATCCCTGTTTTCAGCACAAACAAGGTGTTCGGTCCTGGAACCAGCACGATAAAAAATGCGCCGACAACATAGGTCCAGAAATTCAGTACACCAAACTCCGCAAACACGTCTCACTCCTTTTGCTCAAAAACAGCGGGGATACCGGTAATAACGGTATCCCCTGAATCAGTTGCGCTATTGTACGCCGTTATAGCCATCAAGATAAGTCGCGGCCAGTTCGTTACCAAATAATATGGCGTCTTTACTGTCCATGTCCGAAGACCATTTATCCTTCGCGTTGCCTGCGTACAATTCCTGCGACTTCGCATTTTCTTTCAGCTGATCGCGAATGCTTTGCGCGTATTCACTGGCTTCAGCCTGAGTCCGCCCTTCCGCACGGTCAGCTTTGCCCCGGGCATAAAGCTCGCGGAACTGCGCTACGTTCAGGTGATAATTTTTCTGCACGCTGGAGGTGTAATTGCCGCCAGTAAAGCTGGACTGATGCGACACGAAATAAAACGCGTGCCGTTCGGGTGAGGTTTTGCTACTGGCACAACCGCTTAATATTGCAATCCCGAAGAGTGCTGCCATCACTTTTACGTTCATCCTTTTTTCCTTTAATAAAGCCAATGTATTCCCCACGCAAAAACATAATCTGCCAATGAGGAAAATGACGAAAGTCCTAAACCTTCCCTGAGCGCATCCAGCGCCAAAAGTGCAATAAAAATCCAGAGATAAGGATTCATCTTTTAATATCATGACGTTATGGGGGCGTAGTATATCGTGGAAAGCAGACGGGAGGAGACTGCAAAGATTGATAGTCTGGATGTTTAATGGGCACCTTTACGGTGCCCCTCATGCTTTTCAGATATCCTGGACCGCGAACAGCAGCGCGTTACGGTGTCTGTTCAGGCCACATTTTCTGATGGCGTGGATACGCATATTGCGGCGGGATTGTGCTTCCAGCCAACGAGCCTTACGACGACTCACCTGTCGCAACATGCGCCAGCGCCCTACTTCAGTTCTACTGCGCTTCATGTCTACAACTCTTTCTCTAACAGAGATGCCATTATATGCCTAAGCAGGCGGCAAACCAGCGCTTTTATCTGCCGTTTTTATTTGCCAGATGAATCCTGATGCGTAAACTCATAACAATACGCTTTCAAAAGGATTTTTTATTTATGACAACCTTCTACACCGTGGTGAGTTGGCTGGTCATTTTAGGATACTGGCTGTTAATTGCCGGGGTGACGTTGCGCATTCTGATGAAACGCAGAGCGGTGCCTTCCGCCATGGCCTGGCTTCTGATTATCTACATTCTGCCGCTGGTGGGCATCATCGCCTATCTCTCTTTCGGTGAACTTCATCTGGGTAAACGCCGGGCCGAACGCGCCCGTGCCATGTGGCCCTCCACGGCAAAATGGCTTGCCGACCTTAAAGCCTGCAAGCATATCTTCGCCGAAGAGAACAGCAGCGTGGCCGCATCTTTGTTCAAGCTGTGCGAACGCCGCCAGGGCATTGCTGGGGTAAAAGGCAATCAGCTGCAACTGATGACCTCTTCCGATGACGTGATGCAGGCGCTGATCCGTGATATCCAGCTCGCCCGGCATAATATCGAGATGGTGTTTTATATCTGGCAGCCGGGCGGCATGGCGGACCAGGTCGCCGAATCGCTGATGGCCGCTGCACGTCGCGGTATCCACTGCCGCCTGATGCTGGACTCCGCCGGCAGCGTGGCCTTTTTCCGTAGCCCATGGGCAGGCATGATGCGCAACGCCGGTATCGAGGTGGTCGAGGCGCTGAAAGTGAATCTTATGCGCGTCTTTCTGCGCCGCATGGATCTTCGTCAGCACCGGAAAATGGTTCTGATCGATAACTATATCGCCTACACCGGCAGCATGAACATGGTCGACCCCCGCTTCTTTAAACAGGATTCCGGCGTGGGGCAATGGATCGATTTGATGGCTCGCATGGAAGGTCCAGTGGCAACCTCTATGGGCATCGTCTATTCGTGCGACTGGGAAATTGAAACCGGTAAACGCATTCTTCCCCCGCCGCCGGATGGCAATATCATGCCGTTTGAGGAAGCCAGCGGGCACACTATCCACACTATCGCCTCCGGTCCTGGCTTCCCGGAAGATCTGATCCATCAGGCACTGCTTACCGCCGCGTACTCCGCGCGGGAATATCTGATCATGACCACGCCCTATTTCGTCCCCAGCGACGACCTTCTGCACGCCATCTGTACAGCGGCACAGCGCGGAGTGGATGTGAGCATTATTATGCCGCGCAAGAACGATTCGCTGCTGGTCGGGTGGGCAAGTCGCGCGTTCTTTAGTGAGCTGCTGGCCGCGGGCGTTAAAATCTATCAGTTCGAAGGCGGTCTGTTACACACCAAGAGCGTGCTGGTAGACGGAGAGCTGAGCCTGGTGGGTACCGTCAACCTCGATATGCGCAGTCTGTGGCTAAATTTTGAAATTACGCTGGTCATTGATGACGCCGGTTTCGGCGGCGATCTGGCGGCGGTTCAGGATGATTATATCTCCCGCTCACGCCTGCTGGACGCCAGACTGTGGGCGAAACGTCCGCTGTGGCAGCGAATTGCCGAACGACTGTTTTACTTCTTTAGTCCGTTGCTGTAAAACGTGCCCAACGATGTTTAACAGGTAGTCATCATGGAAATGGATCTGAACAATCGCCTGACCGAAGACGAAACGCTCGAACAGGCCTACGATATTTTTCTCGAGCTGGCGGTCGATAATCTCGACCCTGCTGACGTCATTCTTTTCAACCTGCAATTTGAAGAGCGTGGCGGTGCTGAGCTGTTCGATCCGTCTGAAGACTGGGCCGAACACGTCGATTTTGATCTCAACCCGGACTTCTTCGCTGAGGTGGTAATTGGCCTGGCAGATGAAGACGGCGGAGAAATTAACGACATCTTTGCCCGCGTCCTGCTGTGCCGCGAGAAAGACCACAAGCTGTGCCATATTCTCTGGCGTGAATAATAAAAAAGGCTGCCCGCGCAGCCTTTTTTATTTAATCCGGCAAGGCATTTCCACAGCGGTGACAAAACCGCGCCCCGGGTTCATGATTTCCCTGCTGACAATTCGGACATTTGCGTTGCTGCTTGCTGTTCTGGAAGGCGCTGCTCATATGGGTGGTAATTAGCCCCGTCGGTATCGCTATCACCGAATAACCGATCAGGATAAGAACCGATGCCACAATACGTCCGAGCGGCGTATGCGGTGTAATATCGCCATAGCCCACGGTGGTCACCGTGACGATAGCCCAGTAAACCGACGCATTAAGCGTGGTAAACCCGTATTTTGGCCCTTCGATTAAATACATCAGGGAGCCAAAAACGATCATCACGATAGCAATAAACGAATAGAAGAGAATAAGCTGGTGGCGGGCGCTGACAATGGCGACCCAAAAAACCCTCAGCGACGGCATAAAGCGCAGCAGCTTCAGAATTCGTAACACACGAATCGCCCGCATTGCGCGCCAGGCAAACACATAATTCAGGCTGATCTCAGGCCACAGCCACATGACATACAGCGGCAGGATAGTGGCTAAATCAATAAATCCCCAGAAGCTGAAAACGTATTTCGCCGGATTTGGCCAGCTAATGACCCTCAGCACATACTCTGCGGTAAACACCAGCGTGACGATCAATTCCAGCCAGACAAAAACGTGCCACTCCTCATACGTCATGTGGTACTGCGTTCCGGCACCGGATTCGATAAAGATAATAATGACGCTAATCAGCGCAAATAAGCCACACAGACCCTCGAAACGGCGACCGGAAACCGTTTCTGGATCAAATAAAAGGTGATAAAGCCGCTGACGGGCCGACGTGAATAATCGCGACACATTAACCTCTAAAAAATAAGGGCTGACATCATGTCAGCCCTTGCGATTATAACGGGTCTACTTTCAGGCAGGAAACCGCATGTCGGAAACTGCCCTCCAGAACCGGCCGTGTTTTTGCACATTCCGGCCCGGCTATTGGGCATCGCGTACGGAATACGCAGCCTGAAGGCGGGTTGATTGGCGAAGGCAGTTCACCTTCCAGAAGCTGAATGGTTTTATTTTTTTCCAGATCGGGATCCGGAACGGGAACCGCAGACATCAGCGCTTTGGTATAAGGGTGCAGCGGATTATGGTACACCTCATCATACGTGCCCAGTTCCACGGCGTGGCCCAGATACATGACCAGCACACGGTCTGAAATGTGTTTTACCACCGCCAGATCGTGGGCGATGAAGATCAGCGACAGCCCCATTTCCCGTTGCAGTTTCTGTAGCAGGTTAACCACCTGGGCCTGGATGGAAACGTCCAGCGCCGAAACCGGCTCATCACAGATAATCAGTTTCGGTTCAAGGATCAACGCGCGTGCGATACCGATACGCTGGCACTGACCGCCGGAAAACTCGTGAGGGTAGCGGTTGATGAGGTTAGGCAACAGACCCACCTTCAGCATCATCGCTTTCACCCGATCGCGAACTTCCTGGCGCGGCATCTTCGGATGATAGGTGCGCAGCGGCTCGGCAATGATTTCGCCAATGGTCATACGCGGGTTCAGGGACGCCAGAGGATCCTGGAAAATCATCTGGATATCACTGCGCACATTGCGCCATTCATCCGGCTTCATCCCCAGCAGATCTTTGCCAAGCCAGGCCACTTTCCCGTCGGTGGCTTTCACCAGGCCGATGATCGCACGCGCAAATGTCGACTTGCCGCAGCCGGATTCGCCCACCACGCCCAGGGTCTCCCCTTCGTACAGGCGTAGCGTGACGCCATCCACCGCTTTCAGGGTTTTGGCTGGCTGCCAGAACCACTGTTTACCGTCTTTGATATCGAAATGGACCTTCAGGTCAGCGATTTCGAGCAGCACATTTCTTTTTTCGTCGATTGCGTTCATACCAGCTCCTCCAGCGGCTTAAAGCAGGCGCGTAGACGGCCTGGGGCAAACGCTTCCAGCGGCGGTGCGCTGTTACAGATTTCCATCGCATGCGGACAGCGTGGCTGGAACGGGCAGCCTTTTGGCAAACGCAGCAGGTTTGGCGGGTTGCCCGGGATAGTCAGCAGCGACTCCCCTTCCGCATCGAGGCGCGGTACGGCATTCAGCAGCCCGATAGAGTACGGGTGGGCTGGCTGGTAGAACACATCGCGGGCATTACCGTATTCCATCGTGCGGCCTGCATACATGACTAACACTTTGTCGCAGATCCCGGCAACGACGCCTAAATCGTGGGTGATCATGATGATGGCGGTGTTGAACTCACGCTTCAGCTCGTTCAGCAACGTCATGATCTGCGCCTGGACGGTCACGTCGAGAGCGGTGGTTGGTTCATCAGCGATCAGCAGTTTTGGCCGGCAAAGCAATGCCATCGCGATCATGACGCGCTGACGCATACCGCCGGAGAACTCGTGCGGATACATGCGCATGCGCTTGCGTGCTTCAGGCATTTTCACCGCATCCAGCATTTTGACGGACTCTTCAAACGCTTCGGCTTTGCCCAGCCCCTTGTGGAGCATCAGCACTTCCATCAGCTGTTCACCCACCCGCATATAGGGGTTCAGGGAGGTCATCGGATCCTGGAAAATCATTGAAATCTGCTCGGCGCGCAGTTTGTTCAGCTCATGTTCCGGCAAATTCAGGATCTCTTTCCCGTTAAACGTCGCCGAACCCCCTATCACGCCGTTTGATGCCAGCAGGCCCATCAGCGCGAATGCGGTCTGGGATTTACCGGAACCGGATTCGCCCACAATGCCCAGCGTTTCACCGGCACGCAGGTCGAAGTTGAGATCGTTAACGGCAGTCACATCACCGTCGGGGGTTTTAAACGTCACGCGGAGGTCTTTAACGTCCAGCAGTGCGCTGGTCCGCTGTTGCGCCTGTGGCGCGGTTGCCGTTTCAATAATGGTCATGACGGCGCTCCTTAGCGGTCTTTCGGGTCGAGGGCATCACGCAGGCCATCGCCGATAAAGTTGAAACAGAACAGGGTGACGACCAGGAAGCCCGCCGGATACAGCAGTAACCACGGTGACACTTCCATGGAGTTTGCGCCGTCACTTAACAGAGCGCCCCAGCTACTCAACGGCTCTTGCGTACCTAATCCCAGGAAGCTCAGGAAAGATTCAAACAAGATCATACTTGGCACCAGCAGGGAGGCGTATACCACCACCACGCCCAGCACGTTAGGAACGATATGACGCACCACAATATTGGCGGTAGAAACGCCACCAACCTGTGCGGCTTCGATAAACTCCTTACGTTTAAGGCTCAGCGTCTGGCCGCGCACAATACGCGCCATATCCAGCCAGGACACCATCCCGATCGCCACGAAGATCAGCAGGATATTTTGACCAAAGAAGGTCACCAGCAGAATGACGAAGAACATGAACGGGAAGGAGTTCAGGATTTCAAGCATACGCATCATCACGGAGTCCACTTTCCCGCCGAGGTAACCGGAAAGCGAACCGTAAAGCGTGCCGACAATTACCGCCACCAGCGCCGCTGCGATGCCAACCATCAGGGAGATACGGCCGCCAATCGCCACACGCACCAGCAAATCACGCCCGGAGGAGTCGGTACCGAAATAGTGCCCGGATTCCATATCCGGCGCGCTGGACATCATGCCCCAGTCCGTATCGAAATAGGTGAACTGAGAGAGCATTGGTGCCAGGGTTACGAACAGCGCGATAAGCACCAGCACGACCAGGCTGGCAACGGCGGCACGGTTATGCATAAAACGACGGCGGGCGTCTTGCCAAAGGCTACGACCTTCGACCTCCAGCTTTTCACTGAAGTTTTCCAGCGCCTCGCTGTTTTTCTTACTCAACATCATGGCGTGCTCCAGTTAGTAACGGATTTTCGGATCGATAACGGCATACAGCACATCGACAACGGCATTAAACAGAATGGTCAGCGCGCCCACGAGGATCGTCAGGCTCAGCACCAGCGAATAGTCTCGGTTAAGCGCCCCGTTAACAAACAACTGCCCGATGCCCGGCAGGCCATAAATGGTTTCAATCACCATTGAACCCGTAATAATGCCGACGAATGCAGGACCCATATAGGAGAGCACCGGTAACAGTGCAGGCTTGAGAGCGTGACGGAAAATAATCCGACGCATCGGCAACCCTTTCGCTCGGGCGGTACGGATAAAGTTCGAATGCAGGACTTCAATCATTGAACCACGCGTAATACGGGCGATACTGGCAATGTAGGCCAGAGATAATGCCACCATCGGCAATATCATGAACTTCAGCGCCCCGCCATTCCAGCCGCCCCCGGGCAGCCATTTAAGGGTTATCGCGAATATCATGACCAGCAACGGCGCGACAACGAAGCTGGGGATAACCACCCCGGTCATTGCGACCCCCATTACGGCGTAATCCCATCGGGTATTTTGTTTTAGTGCGGCGATAACGCCCGCAGTGACACCGAGAACAACGGCCAGGATAAATGCAGCAGCCCCTAATTTAGCCGATACCGGGAAGCTGGACGCCACCAGGTCGTTAACGGAATAGTCTTTATATTTGAATGACGGACCAAAATCACCGTGTGCAAGTTGCTTCAGATAGTTGAAGTACTGCGTGGTGATAGGATCGTTTAAATGGTATTTCGCTTCGATGTTGGCCATAACTTCTGGCGGAAGCGTGCGTTCACCGGTAAAAGGACTGCCCGGCGCAAGACGCATCATGAAGAAGGAAATTGTAATTAGAATAAATAACGTTGGAATCGCTTCAAGACAGCGACGCAGGATAAATTTCAACATTGCCCGTACCTTCTGGCGTGTGCCTGATGAATGTTACAAAATAGACACAGTGGGGCAAGCTCGCTCGCCCCACGTATTGCCATTAATGCTTGATAATATAAAGATTCTTAACGGAAATATTATCCAACGGGTCTTTACCGGTATAACCCCCTACCCATGGTTTCACCAGGCGGGCGTTAACGTAGTAGTAAACCGGAACGATCGCAGAGTCTTTATCGAGCTGTTGTTCTGATTTCGCGTACAGATCGGCGCGCTGGGCGTCATCTGCCACTTTCAGGGTATCGCCAATCAGCTTATCAAACGCCGGGCTCTTATAGTGTGCGGTATTGTTCGAACTGTCGCTGAGCATGGTGTTCAGGAATGAGGTCGGTTCGTTATAGTCCGCACACCATCCTGCACGTGCCACGTCAAAGGTTCCCTGATGGCGCGTATCGAGGAAGGTTTTCCATTCCTGATTTTCCAGCTTCACGTTCACGCCGAGATTTTTCTTCCAGATTGACGCGACGGCAATAGCCAGTTTTTTATGCAGATCGGAGGTGTTGTACAGCAGACTAAACGTCAGCGGCTTGTCGGCGGTATAGCCCGCTTCAGCCAGCAGCTTTTTCGCTTCTTCGTTACGTTTTTCCTGGGACCATTTGAACCATTCAGGTTCAACAAGCTTCATACCGTCGGTGTAAGGCGGGGTGTAGCTGTAAGCCGGCAGGTCGCCCTGATTCTTCACTTTATTCACGATAATGTCGCGATCCAGAGCCAGCTTCAGTGCGGTACGAACACGTACGTCGGTGAACGGTGCTTTCTGGTTGTTAATTTCATAATAGTAGGTGCACAGATACGGATCGACGTGAACTTCTTTCGGGATCTCTTTTTTCAGCTTCTGGAACAGTTCAATCGGCATGTTGTTATAGGTCATGTCGATTTCGCCGCTGCGGTAGCGGTTTACGTCCGTTACCTCAGAAGAGATTGGCAGGTAGGTGACCTGATTGATAACCGTCTTAGCATTATCCCAATACTGCGGGTTGCGCTCCAGCACCATACGCTCGTTAACGACCCAGTCCTTCAGCTTATATGCACCGTTGGTCACGATATTCGCAGGCTGCGTCCATTTTTCACCAAATTTTTCTACCGCGGATTTTGGTACCGGAGAAACGGACGGGTGAACCAGCAACTTATAGAAGTACGGAACAGGTTCGCTCAACGTCACTTCAAAAGTGTTGGCATCGATGGCTTTTACGCCCAGGTCGGTTACTGGCTTTTTACCCGTGATGATGTCATCAATATTGGCGATATGGCCATACTGGAGGTAACTCGCGTACGGGGAGGCGGTATTCGGATCCGCCAGACGCTGCCAGCTATAGACGAAATCTTCGGCGGTAACCGGCGTACCGTCAGACCATTTGGCATCTTTACGCAGATGGAAGGTCCAGACTTTAAAATCTTTGTTGTCCCATTTTTCCGCCACGCCCGGAGCCGGGTGGCCGTCTACGTCAGTCACCAGCAGACCTTCAAACAGATCGCGGTTAACGTTAGACTCTGGAACACCTTCAATTTTGTGCGGATCAAGAGACTGCACTTCCGCACCGTTATTACGTACCAGCGTTTGCTTCTCAGCCAGCTGAACACCAGCAGGAACGTCCGCAGCCATTGCAGCGTTGCCCGCGATTAGCGCAGTTAAAATCCCCGCCGCTACCAGACTTTTTTTTGTGATGATGGACATTGTGTTGATACTCCACTCATTATTATGACTGGCCTTCGCCAGTTGTGTAATCCCCTGTTGGGGCCTGTACAGCGCAGGAGTTTTTTTTGCTGCTGTCAGGTTCTTTTTTTACTTCTTGCTATCATCGACTTCATTATTACTGACCGCTCGTACGGCGATCTTGCGTCGATTCTTTACACCTCTCCCCTGTCAGTGAGGTGTGCTGGAAAGCTTAAGTGAGGTCTATATGAAAATAGTTCTCATCAACTTGTTTAATGCCGCAAAATATAAGGCCGGAAAGTACCAAATGGTGCCAACTCTCGCCAATACATTTTGCAAATTTGTTAAGCATTTCTCTTTTACGGAGTCAGGCGTAGCTATGCCGCCGACCACCTTTCACGCCAAAAACAAGTAAAACCCTTACAATACATTCAGTTGTAGAGTTCTCTCGTGACTGGTGCGATGACATGACAAATTCGGACGATTTTTCACGAAAATTTAACATCTGGTTATTATTTAGCACATTCGTCTGGGTCAGCGTCGAAATTACTAATATCATTTCGGTTATCTGTCAGCAAGCCCCAGAGTATCATGTGAGTAAAATAACAGAGCGTTTGAAGGATTTATGGGCAGAGAAGCAAACTGAAAATAAACAACCTCTTAAAAATCAACAAAAGAGGGTTATTAGTAGAACTTATTATGGCTGGTGCGTATTTCAACTTTATTTATATGATTTGCTGATATTCACGTAAAAAAACGGAGCCGC
Organism: Enterobacter cloacae complex sp. I1M; assembly: GCF_014982425.1. Taxonomy (NCBI): domain Bacteria; kingdom Pseudomonadati; phylum Pseudomonadota; class Gammaproteobacteria; order Enterobacterales; family Enterobacteriaceae; genus Enterobacter; species Enterobacter cloacae complex sp. I1M. The sequence continues at coordinate 171,253 of NZ_JADCLG010000023.1, forward strand.
TGGCTCCGCTCTTTCAAACGAAAGTCAGTGTACTAATCCGGGGAAGATACTTTTTATACCGGTAACGATAAATTCGATGCCTAACGCCATTAACAACAGACCCATGATACGGGTAATCACGTTGATGCCCGTTTGTCCCAGCAAGCGAACCAGCCATGGCGCCATACGAAATACGCCCCAGCAGCAAAGTGCGAACAGGGCAATGGCGACAGAGAAGCCAATCAGGTGCATCAGGCTGTGATAGCGTGTTCCCCATACAATGGTAGAGCTGATTGCACCCGGGCCCGCCATCAGCGGCAGTGCCAGTGGCACCACGCCGATGCTCTCGCGGATAGCTGTCTCTGATTTTTCCTGCTTATTCTGTTTATCCTCCCCCAGCTTGCCGCTGATCATCGACATTGCAATCGTCACCACCAGGATCCCGCCTGCTATTCGGAACGAATCAATCGAGATGCCGAAGACCTGAAGAATGGCGTCCCCCAGATAAAGAGACGTAAGCAAGATAATCGCCACCGACAGGTTTGCCGTCAGGTTGGTTTTATTTCGCGCGGCAGCTGTCTGATAACTGGTCATACTGATGAAGACAGGGATAATCCCTACCGGGTTGACCAGGGCAAACAAGCCAATAAAAAACTTGAAATATGTAGGGAAATCAAAGAGCGTTTGAATCACATTAAGCTCCGCAATTGAGCATGGTCAGGGAGAGACAGCGTGTAATGATAAATCCGCGCTGAAGATACGCTTTTTAGCCGCACACTTCACCAGAAATCTGTTCTAAAACGTTATCAATTCATGATGTTAAACATTTGTATAATCAATGATAGCGCCACTTCCAATAGTTACTTAATTATTTAACACTGGAATAATTAGCACAAAATAACCCTGCTGAAAGGTATCAGCTTAGGACAAAATTGATCTTGATCATAATTTTCGTACTCAGAAGTGAGTAATCTTGGTTACGCCGCCAGGGAGATCACCTATCAAAAAGGTATGATGCTAAGGTAAGGCTCTTTTAGTAAATTAGTGAGCGGAAGCAGTGAGTAATCCTTTGTTTTACTGTGTGTTACGCAAGTGGGATCGGCTCTGACTATACTGTCAGACGTATCGAGCGCTGGTTTACTAAAAGAGTTTAAACATTATCAGGAGAGCATTATGGCTGTTACCAATATCGCTGAACTGAACGCCCTCGTCGAGCGCGTGAAAAAAGCCCAGCGTGAATATGCCAATTTCACCCAAGAACAGGTTGATAAAATCTTCCGCGCGGCCGCTCTGGCTGCTGCAGATGCTCGAATCCCTCTCGCTAAAATGGCCGTTGCCGAATCCGGTATGGGTATCGTTGAAGATAAAGTGATCAAAAACCACTTTGCTTCAGAGTATATCTACAACGCCTATAAAGATGAGAAAACCTGCGGTGTGCTGTCAGAAGACGACACTTTTGGCACCATCACTATCGCTGAACCCATCGGCATTATTTGCGGTATCGTTCCAACCACTAACCCAACCTCTACCGCCATCTTCAAATCTCTTATCAGTCTGAAAACACGTAATGCAATCATTTTCTCCCCGCATCCACGTGCGAAAGACGCCACCAACAAAGCAGCGGATATCGTGCTTCAGGCTGCCATTGCTGCGGGTGCGCCAAAAGATCTGATCGGTTGGATCGACCAACCTTCTGTTGAACTGTCCAATGCCCTGATGCATCACCCGGACATTAACCTAATCCTGGCGACCGGCGGTCCTGGTATGGTTAAAGCAGCATACAGCTCCGGTAAACCAGCCATCGGCGTAGGCGCAGGTAATACTCCTGTTGTGATCGACGAAACGGCAGATATCAAGCGTGCAGTTGCCTCTGTGCTGATGTCGAAAACCTTCGATAACGGCGTTATCTGTGCATCTGAACAGTCTGTTGTCGTGGTTGATTCGGTATACGACGCCGTTCGTGAACGTTTCGCCAGCCACGGCGGCTACCTGTTGCAAGGTAAAGAACTGAAAGCCGTTCAGGACGTGATTCTGAAAAATGGTGCACTGAACGCAGCTATCGTAGGTCAGCCAGCGTATAAAATCGCTGAACTCGCCGGCTTTAGCGTCCCTGCTTCCACCAAGATTCTGATTGGTGAAGTGAAAGTCGTTGATGAAAGTGAGCCGTTTGCTCACGAAAAACTGTCCCCGACACTGGCAATGTACCGTGCGAAAGATTTCGATGACGCGGTAGAAAAAGCAGAGAAGCTGGTGGCGATGGGCGGTATCGGCCACACCTCTTGCCTGTACACCGACCAGGATAACCAGCCAGAGCGTGTTGCTTACTTCGGTCAGAAGATGAAGACGGCACGTATCCTGATCAACACCCCTGCTTCTCAGGGTGGTATCGGTGACCTGTATAACTTCAAACTCGCACCTTCCCTGACTCTGGGTTGTGGTTCCTGGGGTGGTAACTCCATCTCTGAAAACGTTGGTCCAAAACACCTGATCAACAAGAAAACCGTTGCTAAGCGAGCTGAAAACATGTTGTGGCACAAACTTCCGAAATCTATCTACTTCCGCCGCGGCTCTCTGCCAATCGCGCTGGACGAAGTGATTACTGATGGCCACAAACGTGCGCTCATCGTGACTGACCGTTTCCTGTTCAACAATGGCTATGCAGACCAGATCACCTCTGTTCTGAAAGCGTCTGGCGTCGAAACTGAAGTCTTTTTTGAAGTTGAAGCTGACCCAACCCTGAGCGTTGTACGTAAAGGCGCTGAACTGGCTAACTCCTTCAAACCTGATGTGATCATCGCACTGGGTGGCGGTTCCCCAATGGACGCCGCGAAAATTATGTGGGTCATGTACGAGCATCCGGAAACCCACTTCGAAGAACTGGCGCTGCGCTTTATGGATATCCGTAAACGTATCTACAAGTTCCCGAAAATGGGCGTGAAAGCGAAAATGATCGCCGTCACCACCACTTCCGGTACCGGATCAGAAGTGACGCCATTTGCTGTTGTGACTGATGACGCAACGGGTCAGAAATATCCGCTGGCTGACTACGCACTGACGCCAGATATGGCTATCGTTGACGCCAACCTGGTCATGGAAATGCCGAAATCACTGTGTGCGTTCGGTGGTCTGGATGCGGTAACTCACGCCCTGGAAGCTTACGTTTCCGTACTGGCTTCTGAGTTCTCTGACGGTCAGGCTTTACAGGCACTGAAACTGCTGAAAGAAAACCTGCCAGCTTCTTACAACGAAGGTTCGAAAAACCCTGTAGCTCGTGAACGTGTACACAGTGCGGCAACCATCGCGGGCATTGCATTTGCTAACGCCTTCCTGGGTGTCTGTCACTCCATGGCGCACAAGCTGGGTTCACAGTTCCACATTCCTCACGGTCTGGCGAACGCCCTGTTGATCAGCAACGTTATCCGCTATAACGCCAACGACAACCCAACCAAGCAGACTGCATTCAGCCAGTACGACCGTCCGCAAGCTCGTCGTCGCTACGCTGAAATCGCAGACCACCTGGGTCTGAGCGCACCGGGCGACCGTACTGCAGCGAAGATCGAGAAACTGCTGGCATGGCTGGAAAGCCTGAAGGCTGAACTGGGTATTCCTAAATCTATCCGCGAAGCAGGCGTTCAGGAAGCTGACTTCCTCGCTCACGTAGATAAGCTGTCTGAAGATGCATTCGATGACCAGTGTACTGGTGCTAACCCGCGCTACCCACTGATTTCCGAACTGAAACAGATCCTGCTGGATACCTATTACGGTCGTAACTTCACTGAAATCGATGTCGCTGCCGTAAAAGTTGACATCCCCGCAGTTGTAAAGGCTGACAAGAAAGCGAAGAAAAATGCTTGATTGACAGTGTGAAAAAAAACCCGCCGCTGGCGGGTTTTTTTATATCTGAGGATCCGTAAGACATTTTTTTTATTTGCGATTGTCGCCCTGTAACGCCGTCAGCGAGCCTACAGCCAGCGCCTCTTTATAATGCTTGCGGCAGACCGAGACATAACGTTCATTGCCCCCTATCACCACCTGCTCGCCATCAGCATAAGGCTTACCCGACTGGTCCAGGCGAAGAACCATACTTGCCTTGCGGCCACAAAAGCAGATAGTTTTCAGCTCAACCAGCTTATCCGACCAGGCGAGCAGATACTGGCTACCGGCAAATAACTCACCGCGAAAGTCAGTGCGTAATCCATAGCAAAGAACGGGAATATCCAGCTCATCAACGACCTCTGAAAGCGCATGGACCTGCTCGCGGGTCAGGAACTGGCTTTCATCTACCAGCACGCAATGGACAGGCTTAGAGGCATGCTGGGCACGAATGTCCTCAAGCAGGTCCGTTTCAGGGTTAAACAGCCTTGCAGGCGACGAGAGCCCTATTCTTGAGCTTACCTTCCCTGCCCCAAAGCGATCGTCGATTTCGGCGGTATAAACAACGGTACGCATCCCCCGCTCCTGATAATTGTATGAGGATTGCAGTAACGCCGTCGATTTCCCTGCATTCATTGCCGAATAGTAGAAATAAAGTTGTGCCATTGGCCGAAGAACCCTAATCAATGTGTAATATTCCCGATGGATCATTGTACCATATTTTGTATTGTCATCAGCGGCGGGCTGCGTGCTCCAGGCTGTTCTGCACCAATAAACTCTTCGTTGATAGCGCAAAATAATGCGTTAAAACAGACAGTAAAGGCTTTTAGCACGGACAATAAGGCGAGCTCGACACCGGAGATAACACTTCTTTTTATAGTGGCTTCTGCAATCTTTAAAATTCACTATTTATTAACTATTCTTCTGTTCGCTGCGCTTAGCCGGAGTAATACGAAAGGCTGATATTTATCAACCGCAACTATAATTCCTGAGGTAAAAGTCACAAAACAAACATGCAAATGACGCGCTTTTGCCGTTTGAAACGATATCTCATCGCCCCAGCAAACAATGAAATTTAAGTTAGCGTAATTAATAATAGCGTCATTAATTTTGTATTTTTTGAATTCCTTACATTCCAACCTATTGCACAAGTGAAATTAACGCTCTATTATTAGGACAACAAACCCACCCCCATTATAAGTTTGAGATTACTACAATGAGCGAAGCACTTAAAATTCTGAACAACATCCGTACTCTTCGTGCGCAGGCAAGAGAATGTACCCTCGAAACGCTTGAAGAGATGCTCGAAAAATTAGAAGTTGTCGTTAACGAACGTCGTGAAGAAGAAAGCGCAGCAGCGGCTGAAATCGAAGAACGTACACGTAAACTGCAACAGTATCGCGAAATGCTGATTGCCGATGGTATCGATCCAAACGAATTGCTGAACAGCATGGCTGCGGCTAAAACCGGTACCAAAGCAAAACGCGCAGCACGTCCTGCTAAATATAGCTACATCGACGAGAACGGCGAAGAGAAAACCTGGACCGGCCAGGGTCGTACTCCTGCTGTAATCAAGAAAGCTATGGACGAACAAGGTAAACAACTGGATGACTTCCTGATCAAGGATTAATCTGGAAAGATTCTGAAAAATCCCGCTTAATGCGGGATTTTTTATGCCCATAATATTCCCCAAACATCTCCTTACATTCTGTCATATTGCCTGGCTCACTATTTAACGTCCTTGACAATCTCCAGCCAATTACGGATCGACAGGCATAAAAAAACCGGTGGGCATCGCCACACCGGTCTTGTTCACTGGTCCGTGAGTTTATTACTTAATACCCACGCTACCTTTGAGCCAGGCTTTAAATTCTTCACCCAGGCTGTTATGGCGAATGCCATATTCGACGAATGCCTGCATATAACCGAGCTTATTACCGCAGTCATGGCTCTTACCTTTCATATGGTAGGCTTCCACGGTCTCTTTCTCGATCAGCATATCGATAGCATCCGTCAGCTGGATTTCATCGCCCGCACCCGGAGGCGTTTTGGCCAGCAGCGCCCAGATTTCAGCACTCAGTACGTAACGGCCAACGACAGCAAGATTAGACGGCGCGACGTCCGCTTTAGGTTTTTCAACAACGCCAACCATTGGTACGCTTTCACCAGGTTGCAGGGCAACACCTTTGCAGTCAACCACACCGTAAGCAGTCACATCGTCGACTGGCTCAACCATAATCTGGCTGCTGCCGGTTTCGTCGAAGCGTTTAATCATTTCCGCCAGGTTTTCCTGGGAAAGATCGGACTCATACTCATCAAGGATCACGTCTGGCAGAATAACCGCGACCGGCTCATCACCCACTACCGGATGTGCACACAATACTGCGTGCCCCAGGCCCTTCGCCAGGCCCTGACGAACCTGCATAATGGTAACGTGTGGAGGGCAAATAGACTGCACTTCCTCCAGCAGCTGGCGCTTTACGCGTTTTTCCAGCATTGCTTCGAGTTCGAAACTGGTATCGAAATGGTTTTCGATAGAGTTTTTAGATGAATGCGTCACCAGTACAATTTCGGTGATACCTGCCGCAATACACTCATTCACGACATACTGGATTAATGGCTTATCAACCAGAGGCAGCATCTCTTTTGGGATTGCCTTCGTCGCTGGCAACATCCTGGTACCCAATCCCGCCACCGGGATAACGGCCTTTCTGACTTTCGAATTTAGGGCAGCCATTGAAATTCTCCTGAACTGTTCAAGTTTTGAACTTTTATGCATTGAATAACGCGTTGAGTATACAGTCTCAGCCACTAATACGGGTCTGAAAAGAACGCGTTGCCGATCAATTAAGACAAATACGCATGAAACTTGCAGCGATAGTAGCACTGTCAGCAAAAACACAGGTAAAGCAATCTGAAAAATAAAATCTGACTGCTTACTCCGTGGACAACATTAAGCGTAACCGCCCACCGGCACCCCAAATTTGGCACTGCCAGGAGGTGCAGCGATGGCTAATTTGATTAAGGTAAGTATTACCCAACGTTCCCAACGGCACACCGTTACTCACCTGTATATGGTGTTCGCCGGTATTCAGCGTGGCATTTAATCCAGCAGAGACCAGAATAAGGTTATTCAACCCGCTGTGATAATAGCCAACCAGAAGCGGGAACTGCCCCGGCAAATTGGCCTGGCGAAAAAGTTGGTTGACCTGTTTTAGTAAACTGCCTAACTCAGGAAGTCGTTGCCCCTGATGGGATAATTGTTCCTGTAGCAATCCATTAAACAGCGCACGGAGTAATAAGGCCGCCAGAACGCCGTTATCTCCCGCTCGGGTAACATCCAGGCAATAAAAAGCGAGGTCGGAATCTGATAGCGGCGCAATATCCAGCACCAGTCCAGGCTGGTCAGCCGCTACCAGCTGGCGATAATTTACTCTGCAATGAGAGATATTTTGCTGCACCGGCGGCTGAAGTTCCTGAAGCAGCTTCGCGGCCGCGAGCGGATTACTGACTAAAGCATCCCAGTCCTGGAAAAGACGTTCTTCTTCTTCCACCCGGGAATTAAACATATTGGGATACAGGCAGGCCAACACCGTTTCACGCAGTCGGTTTAAATCTTTAACCGGTTTGAGCAGGATATCCTGCACACCCAAACGCAACGCCTTAGCAATATCCGCCATATTTTCGGTTGCCGAGATCACCAGTATCGGTGTCTGATAACCTTCGTTACGCAGATTTTCCACCAGCATTAATCCGTCCATGCGCGGCATCTCGAGATCGCAGATCATCAGATCAGGCGCCATGCTGGCCATTTTTTCCAGTGCCTCGACGCCATCTTCGGCAAGGGACGTGGTTGCACCCAGTGAGGATAACCACGAATCCAGTAGCGATCGGAAAACGGGCTCGTCTTCTACTATCAAAATATGTTTTCCGGCCAATGGCTGTGTCATGGTTCCTCCCCTGGCTGACAGTTACTCAATAGTGGCATGCTATTGGTACTATCGCCTGTCAGATTTTGCTGAAGTAATCAAAAAAGTGCTTAACGTGCTGTACGCACAAAAGGCAACAGTTCATCTATTTTCTTTTCGACGGCTAACGAGCCCGCTGCTATGGCGGCCTCAGCCCGGTGGAAATCAAGGGTAGAGATTTGTGGACAATAGGGCTGAATAAGAATATCCGGAGGATCGCCAGCCATACGGTTTCGCTTCAGGCGATTCTCAAGAATTTGAATGGAGGTCGTCATGATTTCAATGGCGTTCGGCGCGGTCACCGTGCGACGGGCAGTCAGGCGCCCTATTCTGCCGCGTAAACGCGCATGCCAGGCAAGTTTCTCTTCTTCCGCATCATCGCTCTGAAGATTAACCGGCATCAAATCCTGCTGCATAAGGTGAGCGTCGTGCTGTAAATCCACTGCAATGACGATATCTGCCCCCATGGCGCGCGTCAGAGAGATGGGCACAGGATTCACCACACCGCCATCAACGAGCCAGTAGCCATTATGAGGCACAGGCGCCATTAACCCAGGCATGCTACAGGATGCGCGAACGGCGAGATGAATATCCCCTTCGGTGAGCCATAACTCCCTGCCCGTACTGAGGTTGGTTGCAACGGCGCCGAAAGGCATTTGGCAGTGGCTGAAGTCAGCGAGGGGCATTATCTTACGAAACTGATTGAATACGCGTTCGCCGCGCAGCAGGCCGCCACGCTGCCAGGAGAGATCCATCAGGCGCAGTACATCCCAGTAACTAAAGGAGCGCACCCAGCTTTCAAGCTGCGGGAGCTTACCGCAGGCGTACGCGGATCCGACCAGCGACCCGATAGAACATCCTGCGACAATATCAACGTCAATCCCCATCTGGTTTAAGGTATTGATAACGCCAATATGTGACCAACCCCGGGCTGCACCTGAGCCCAACGCCAGTCCAATTTTTACCTTTCTCATTAGCCCTGTTTTACTTCCCCTGGATTCCCGACATAGCGTCAACGCACCTGCTCAGTTAACATATTGCTACCTTAAGCGTTTAACGCCTTATTTTTTGTTCCAGGAAGAGAATCGTGTCTCAACTCTGCCCCTGTGGTAGCGCTCTGGAGTATAGCCTATGTTGCCAGCGATATCTTTCTGGCGAGCAGGTTGCACCAGACCCGTCACACCTTATGCGCTCGCGGTATACTGCTTTTGTGATCAAAAACGCAGACTACCTGATTAAAACCTGGCATCCGTCCTGTGATGCTGCCGATTTTCGGCAAGAGATTGAAGCCGGATTTGCCAACACCGTCTGGCTGGGCCTTACCGTCTTTGATGCCGCTCCCGGCCGCGATGCCAACGAGGGCTATGTCAGTTTTGTCGCCCGCTTTAGCGAACAAAACAAACCCGGCGCCATCATTGAACGCTCACGGTTCTTAAAGGACAGCGGGCAATGGTATTATATTGACGGCACACGTCCGCAATTCGGTCGTAACGATCCCTGCCCCTGTGGTTCAGGAAAAAAATTTAAAAAGTGTTGCGGCAGTAATGCCTGACAACTCAGATTTCGCAAATACATAAACAGGATTTCCCGGCGATGCAATCATTACAACGTAAAGTTCTGCGCACTATCTGTCCCGATCAAAAAGGACTGATCGCACGAATTACCAACATTTGCTACAAGCATGAACTGAATATCGTGCAGAACAACGAGTTCGTTGACCACCGTACCGGTCGCTTCTTTATGCGTACCGAGCTGGAAGGTATTTTCAACGACACAACCCTGCTTGCCGATCTGGACAGCGCCCTGCCGGAAGGCTCGGTGCGCGAGCTAAACCCGGCGGGTCGTCGCCGCATTGTCATTCTGGTCACCAAAGAGGCGCACTGCCTGGGCGATCTGCTGATGAAAGCCAACTACGGTGGCCTGGACGTCGAAATTGCCGCCGTCATTGGCAACCACGAGACGCTGCGTACGCTGGTTGAACGTTTCGACATTCCGTTTGAACTGGTCAGCCATGAAGGTCATACCCGCGAAGAGCACGACAACCTGATGGCTGCTGCGATTGAAGCGCATAACCCGGACTACGTGGTGCTGGCAAAATACATGCGCGTGCTGACGCCATCCTTCGTGGCGCGCTTCCCGAACAAAATTATCAACATCCACCACTCCTTCCTGCCAGCCTTTATTGGCGCGCGTCCGTACCACCAGGCGTACGAGCGTGGGGTGAAGATCATTGGCGCAACCGCGCACTACGTGAATGATAATCTGGACGAAGGCCCAATCATCATGCAGGACGTGATCCACGTGGATCACACCTACACGGCAGAAGATATGATGCGAGCTGGCCGTGACGTTGAGAAGAACGTACTGAGCCGTGCGCTTTATCAGGTACTTGCTCAGCGCGTCTTTGTGTACGGCAACAGAACGATTATTCTTTAATCCTTCGGAAAATGAATTGATTAGCTTTACGCCTTTACGGATAAAAAGCAGGCAAACAGCTTCATTTTCCTAAAGGAATGCTTTACAGGGGCGTCTCATTTGATATGATGCGCCCCGCTTCCAACAGGAAGCAGGCCAGTTAAAAGCATTACCCCGTGGTGGGGTTCCCGAGCGGC
>NZ_JADCLG010000023.1:181822-239135 GCF_014982425.1 Enterobacter cloacae complex sp. I1M
ATCCTTCCCCCACCACCATCACTTCCAGATTCTTTAGCACTCTCCAAAAGCACAATGCCCTATGGTTCTCCCATGCGGGGAAAGATGAGAAGCTTCGACCAGGGTTCGATCCGAGCATAGTGAATTCCGTAGGCCGGGTAAGGCGCAGCCGCCACCCGGCATCCGCACGAAACCCTGGTTCCAGGACAAAAAAAACCCCGCAAATGCGGGGTTGTATCAATACAGCGAATCAGCGACGAGTACGCACGATCTGATATTTGCGCGTCAGGTACTCCACCGGCGCACTCCAGATGTGCACCAGGCGAGAGAACGGGAACAGCACAAACAGGGTCATACCCAGCACCAGGTGAACGCGGAAGATGAACGCCACGCCGTCCAGATGCTCAGAGGCACCACCGCGGAAGGTCACGACAGACTGCGCCCATCCCACCAGCTTCATCATCTCGCTGCCGTCCATATGCTGCGCAGAGAATGGAATGGTCAGCAGACCCAGCGCACACTGCACCATCAGCAGGGAGAGGATCAGGATGTCCGCTCCGGTCGTGGTAGCCCGCACGCGTGGGCTGAACAGACGACGTTTCAGCAGCAGCAGCCCACCCACCAGGGTCATCACGCCGCAGGCGCCACCGGCGAGCATCGCCATCTTCTGCTTCACTTCAATCGGCAGCCACGCTTCGTACATCCAGTGCGGCGTCAGCATCCCCAGGAAATGACCGGCGAAAATACCCAAAATCCCGATGTGGAACAGGTTTGACGCCAGGTTCATCCCTTTACGATCCAGCATCTGGCTGGAGGCAGCACGCCAGGTGTACTGGCCATAGTCATAACGCAGCCAGCTTCCCACCAGGAACACGGTGCCCGCGATATACGGGTAAATGTCAAAGAAGAACATATTCAGGAAGTGCATTAGTGCTGTCCTCCGTTAGAGATATTCAAATATTGCGGAGCCACCGCTCCGGCAAAACGACGCTGATGCGCGGAGATTTCAGATTCGCCACAGCTCTGGTCAGCAAAGAATTTCACCTGTTCTTCTTCCCAGACGGCATCCAGTGCTTGTGGGGTGTCGTCACGGGCTTCATCCGCAATTTTTTCCGCCACTTTTTGACTGTCAACCGAGGCGTTAGCCAGTTTCACCAGCAGATCGAACAGGACTGCATAATTGCTCTCACGTTGCTGGAGACGTGCGCCGAGCAACGCCAGAATGGGAGCGATGTCCTGCAACCCGCCCAGCGCTTCCTCTTTCGGCAGCTGCGCCAGATATTCCAGGTACAGAGGCAGGTGATCCGGCAGCTCGCGGCTGTCGAGTTGCAAACCGTGCTGCTCGTACTGGGCCATCAGATCCACCATCGCCTGACCACGGTCGCGGGATTCACCGTGAACGTGTTCGAACAGCAATAGAGACGTGGCACGACCACGGTCAAACAGCTGGCTGTAGTCCGCCTGCGCATCAAGAAGATCGCGCGCCAGCAGGTCGCGGAGGAAAATGCCCAGCGTCTGGGCATCCTCTTTATCCAGGTTTTCAGATGACGCGAGTGCATCAAAGAGTTCCTGCTGATGCTGCACAAGCGCAGCATCAGGGTACTCGAGCAGACGCGAAACAATGACGAGTTCAATCATTGGTGCGGCTCCGTTTTGCTGGTCACATCCATCGCGTCGATGCGGCGGCTGTTGAACAGGTTGAATTTGCTGTCTGACCCGTGGCAACCGTCGCCAAAGGTAAAGCCACACCCACTTTTCTCCGGGAAGGCCTCGCGAGCCAGCTCGCGGTGACTGCTCGGCACCACGAAACGATCTTCGTAGTTAGCGATTGCCAGATAGCGGTACATCTCCTGCGCCTGCGCTTCGGTCAGGCCGACCTCTTCCAGCGCGCGGGTATCGTTAACGCCGTCAACGGTTTCCGCACGTTTGAAGTGACGCATCGCCAGCATACGTTTCAGCGCCAGCAGCACCGGCTGGGTATCCCCTGCGGTGAGCAGGTTGGCCAGATACTGAACCGGAATACGCAGGCTTTCCACGTCCGGCAGAATGCCGTTGCTGCCCAGTTCACCTGCGTCAGCCGCAGACTGAATCGGAGACAGCGGCGGCACGTACCAGACCATCGGCAACGTGCGGTATTCCGGGTGCAGCGGCAGCGCCAGCTTCCAGTCCATCGCCATTTTGTACACCGGGGACTGCTGTGCGGCGTCAATCACGCTCTGCGGAATACCGTCTTTCAGCGCCTGCTCGATCACCTTCGGATCGTTCGGATCGAGGAAGACGTCCAGCTGACGCTGATACAGATCTTTCTCGTTCTCGGTGCTTGCGGCATTTTCAATCGCATCCGCGTCGTACAGCAGCACGCCGAGGTAGCGGATACGCCCTACGCAGCTCTCTGAGCAGACGGTCGGCATACCGGCTTCGATACGCGGGTAGCAGAAGATACACTTCTCAGACTTACCGCTCTTCCAGTTAAAGTAGATTTTTTTGTACGGGCAGCCGGTGATGCACATACGCCAGCCGCGGCACTTGTCCTGGTCGATCAGCACAATGCCATCTTCTTCACGCTTGTAGATGGCGCCGCTTGGGCAGGTCGCCACGCACGCCGGGTTAAGGCAGTGTTCGCACAGGCGCGGCAGATACATCATGAAAGTGTTTTCGAACTGGCCGTACATCGCCTTCTGCATGTTCTCGAAGTTCTGGTCTTTGGCGCGTTTTTCGAACTCGCCGCCCAGAATTTCCTCCCAGTTTGGACCGCTGGTAATTTTGTCCATGCGCTTACCGGTGATCAGCGAGCGAGGACGGGCGATCGGCTGGTGTTTGCTTTCCGGCGCGTTGTGCAGGTTCTGATAGTCGTAATCAAACGGCTCGTAGTAATCGTCGATGCCCGGCAGATGCGGGTTAGCAAAGATTTTACCGAGCAGCATCGCACGGTTACCCATGCGCGGTTGCAGTTTGCCGTTGATTTTACGGATCCAGCCACCCTTCCACTTCTCCTGGTTTTCCCAGTCGGTCGGGAAGCCGGTGCCCGGCTTACTTTCCACGTTGTTGAACCAGGCGTACTCCATACCTTCACGGCTGGTCCAGACGTTTTTACAGGTGACTGAGCAGGTATGACAGCCGATGCATTTATCCAGATTCAGCACCATGCCGACTTGTGAACGAATTTTCATTTTACGCTCTCCTGTACCTGGTCATTACCTTCGCCATCTAACCAGTTAATATTCTTCATCTTACGTACCACCACGAACTCATCGCGGTTTGATCCTACAGTGCCGTAGTAGTTAAAGCCGTAGGCCAGCTGGGCATAGCCGCCGATCATATGCGTCGGTTTCGGCGTAATACGGGTCACAGAGTTGTGAATACCGCCGCGCTGCTCGGTGATCTCTGAACCCGGCAGGTTAACGATACGTTCCTGCGCGTGGTACATCATGGTCATCCCGGCTGGTACACGCTGGCTCACCACCGCACGTGCCGTCAGGGCACCGTTGCTGTTGAACACTTCGATCCAGTCGTTATCTTCGATACCCAGATCTTTGGCGTCCGCTTCGCTCATCCAGACAATCGGCCCCCCGCGTGACAGCGTCAGCATCAGCAGGTTGTCGCTGTAGGTGGAGTGGATACCCCACTTCTGGTGCGGCGTCAGGAAGTTCAGCGCCTTCTCAGGGTTACCGTTTGATTTCGCCCCCATCACCGCTTTCACGGAGCGGGTATCGATTGGCGGACGGTAAACCAGCAGGCTTTCACCGAAGTCACGCATCCACTGGTGATCCTGATACAGAGACTGACGGCCAGAGAGCGTGCGCCATGGGATCAGCTCGTGAACGTTGGTGTATCCGGCGTTATAGGACACATGTTCATCTTCGAGGCCAGACCAGGTCGGGCTGGAGATAATCTTGCGCGGCTGAGCCTGAATATCGCGGAAGCGGATTTTCTCTTCTTCTTTATTCTTCGCCAGATGCGTATGGTCACGGCCGGTAAATTCACTCAGAGCCGCCCACGCTTTCACCGCCACGTGGCCATTGGTTTCCGGTGCCAGGGTCAGGATCATTTCCGCTGCATCAATTGCCGTGTTCAGCATTGGCTGGCCTTTGGCCGGGCCGTCTGCTTTGGTGTAATTGAGCTTGCGCAGCAGGTCCATTTCGCTCTGGGTGTTCCAGGCGATGCCTTTACCGCCGTTACCGATCTTCTCCATCAGCGGACCGATAGAGGTAAAGCGCTCGTACGTAGCCGGGTAATCACGTTCAACCGGAATAATGTGCGGCGCGGTCACGCCCGGGATCAGATCGCATTCGCCTTTTTTCCAGTCCTTCACGTCAAGCGGCTGCGCCAGTTCGGCAGCGGAGTCGTGCTGGATTGGCAGCGTCACCACGTCGGTCTCTTTGCCCAGGTGCCCTACACAGACTTCGGAGAATTTCTTCGCGATGTCTTTATAGATTTCCCAGTCGCTTTTTGATTCCCACGCCGGGTCAACGGCCGCAGACAGCGGATGAATAAACGGATGCATATCCGACGTATTCATGTCGTCTTTTTCGTACCAGGTGGCGGTAGGCAGCACGATATCGGAGTACAGGCAGGTACTGGACAGACGGAAGTCCAGCGTTACCACCAGATCCAGCTTGCCGTCCAGACCGTTGTCTTTCCATTCAACTTCTTCTGGCTTCACGCCGCCCTGCTTGCCGAGATCCTTACCCTGAATACCGTTTTCGGTACCGAGCAGGTATTTCAGCATGTACTCATGGCCTTTACCGGACGAACCCAGCAGGTTGGAGCGCCAGATGAACAGGTTACGCGGATGGTTTTTGCCGTTCTCAGGCTGTTCTGCCGCAAAACGGATTGAGCCATCCTTCAGCGATTTCACGGTGTAGTCCACCGGTGACATGCCCGCTTTCTTCGCCGCTTCCGCAATGCGCAGCGGGTTAGTGCCCAACTGCGGTGCAGACGGCAGCCAGCCCATGCGTTCAGCGCGCACGTTGAAGTCAATCAGGTGGCCGCTGTAGCGGGATTTATCCGCCATCGGCGACAGCAACTCCTGCGCGGTCACCGTCTCGTAGCGCCACTGGCTGGAGTGGTTATAGAAGTAGGAGGTGCTGTTCATGTGACGAGCCGGACGCTGCCAGTCAAGGGCAAACGCCAGCGGCTGCCAGCCGGTCTGCGGACGCAGTTTTTCCTGGCCCACGTAGTGCGCCCAGCCACCGCCGCTCTGCCCGACGCAGCCACAGAAGATCAGCATGTTGATCAGGCCGCGATAGTTCATATCAAGGTGATACCAGTGGTTCAGACCGGCACCGACGATGATCATGGAGCGACCGTGAGTTTTGTCTGCGTTTTCCGCAAATTCGCGGGCGATACGGGTGATTTGGGCGCGTGGCACACCGGTGATCTGCTCCGCCCAGGCTGGTGTATAAGCCTTCACGTCGTCATAGCTGGTCGCGCAGTTTTCGTCGTTCAGACCGCGCTCCAGGCCATAGTTCGCCATGGTCAGATCGTAGACCGTAGTGACCAGAGCGGTAGAACCGTCCGCCAGTTGCAGGCGCTTAACCGGCAGTTTGTGCATCAGAACGTTTTGCAGCTCAACCTTGTTGAAGTGCTCGGAACCTTCACCACCAAAGTACGGGAAGCCGACATCGGCGATTTCGTCCTGGCTGCCCAGCATGCTGAGGCGAAGTTCTGTCTCTTCACCCGTGGTGCCGTTACGCTGTTCCAGGTTCCATTTGCCTTTTTCTCCCCAGCGGAAGCCGATAGAACCGTTTGGCGCCACCAGCTCGCCGTTGCTGTTGCAGGCGACCGTTTTCCACTCCGGGTTGTTTTCCTGACCCAGCGCGTCCACAAGATCCGCAGCACGCAGCATACGGCCAGCGGCGTAATAGCCGTCACGCTCTTCAAGCATCACCAGCATTGGCATGTCGGTGTAGCGACGCACGTAATCGGTGAAATACTGGCTTGGCTTGTCGAGGTGGAATTCACGCAACATGACGTGGCCCATCGCCAGCGCCATGGCGGCATCAGTACCCTGTTTCGGTGCCAGCCACAGGTCGCACAGTTTGGCGATTTCGGCGTAGTCCGGGGTCACGGCAACGGTTTTGGTCCCTTTGTAACGTACTTCGGTAAAGAAGTGCGCATCAGGGGTACGGGTCTGCGGAACGTTAGAGCCCCAGGCGATGATGTAGCTGGAGTTGTACCAGTCAGCGGACTCCGGCACGTCGGTCTGTTCGCCCCAGGTCTGCGGCGACGCTGGCGGCAGGTCGCAGTACCAGTCGTAGAAGCTCAGACAGGTACCGCCGATAAGTGAAAGGTAGCGCGCGCCGGAGGCGTAAGAGACCATCGACATTGCCGGGATTGGCGAGAAGCCTGCCACGCGGTCAGGACCGTAAGTTTTCACGGTATAGACGTTGGAGGCCGCAATCAGCTCGTTCACCTCTTTCCAGGAAGAACGAACGAAACCACCGCGACCACGCGCCTGTTTGAAGCTTTTCGCTTTGTCGGCGTCCTCGATGATGGATGCCCAGGCATCAACCGGATCGCTGTGCTGCACTTTCGCTTCACGCCACATTTTCATCAGGCGTTTACGCATCAGCGGGTATTTCAGACGGTTGGCACTGTAGAGATACCAGGAGTAGCTGGCCCCACGCGGGCAGCCGCGCGGTTCATGGTTCGGCATATCCGGACGGGTACGCGGATAGTCGGTCTGCTGCATTTCCCAGGTCACCAGACCGTTTTTAACGAAAATCTTCCAGCTACATGAGCCAGTGCAGTTTACACCGTGGGTAGAACGGACAACTTTGTCATGCTGCCAGCGTTGACGGTAACCGTCTTCCCAGTCCCGGTTGGTATCCAGAACCTGGCCGTGCCCATCGGCAAAAGTTTCACCCTTCTGTTTGAAGTAGCGAAACCGGTCCAAAAATTTGCTCATCGGGTATCTCCTGTGTGGAGCCTGTGGCTCTCTAAATCGACATTGCTGATTTGCAGCGAAGGTAACGCTATGAAAGATGGTGAGAATTGATAACGATCAAGACGGAGGGGGGTCTCTGAGGGGGGGATTAGATCAAATACCACCAAAGCGGTAGCTGTTAATATTTTTTAACTTAATGATTTATATGGATATATTTTATTTATCGTACAATAAGTGGAGCAAAATTTAACATCTAAGGTATTAAGGGGTAGAGACACCTGTAAAGCGATGGCGATCACAGCGTTACCTGCGTGCGACTACGGGAAACGCTATTAGTATGTTGTAACTATTAAGCGATTAAAAAAAGCGCGGCACTCAGGCCGCGCAAACGGATAATCAAGCTTACTTGTTTTTCTTGGTATTACGGCCATATACCAGCCAGGTGATAACCACACAGGCGATATAGAAGACGAGGAATACCTTCATCGCACCCGCCGGAGAGCCGGTCAGATCCAGTGAGATACCGAACGCTTTTGGAATAAAGAAGCCGCCAATCGCGCCAATCGCAGAGATAAACCCAAGCGCCGCAGCAGTATCGGTGGCGGCTTCACGCATCGCCTGCTCGTCGCTCCCGCCCTGCGCTTTCACGCGGTCCATGGTCAGCTTGCGGAAGATGACAGAGATCATCTGGAAAGTAGACGCACTGCCCAGCCCAGCGGTCAGGAACAGCACCATGAAGACGCCGAAGAAGGCAAAGAAGTTACCTCCCTCACCACCCGCAGGCAGCGTCAGGAACAGCAGCGCACAGAAGATGGCCATCAATACAAAGTTCACCAGCGTAACGCGCGTTCCGCCCAGACGGTCGGAGATCATCCCGCCCAGCGAACGTGCCAGCGCGCCAATAAACGGACCGAAGAAGGCAAACTGAAGGATCTGTACGTCCGGGAACTGGGTTTTCGACAGCATGGCAAAGCCTGCGGAGAAACCGATGAACGAGCCGAAGGTCGCCAGATACAGCAGTGCCATTACCCACAGGTGGCCACGTTTCAGAACCGGCAGCTGCTCGCTCAGGGACGCTTTGGACGCGGACAGGTCGTTCATGAAGAACCATGCCGCCAGGGTAAAGACCACCAGGAACGGTACCCAAATCCAGGAGGCATTTTGCAGGAACAGCACTGAACCGTCGGGCTGCGTCACACCGCCGCCGCCAAAGGCCGCAAAGATGGAGACCGAGATCGCCAGCGGAGCAATCAGCTGCATCACGCTCACGCCCATGTTACCCAGACCGCCGTTAATGCCCAGCGCACCACCCTGCTTCGCTTTCGGGAAGAAGAAGCTGATGTTTGCCATACTGGACGCAAAGTTCGCCCCCGCAAAGCCGCACAGCAGAGAGATAATCACGAACACGCTAAACGGTGTAGAGGTATCCTGCACCGCAAAACCGAGCCACACGCACGGCACGATCATGATCCCGGTACTGAAAGCCGTCCAGCGACGACCACCAAAGACCGGCACCATAAACGCGTAAGGAACGCGCAGCAGTGCGCCTGAAAGCGACGGCAACGCAGTCAACATAAACAGCTGATCGGTGGTAAAGGTAAAGCCCACTTTTGGCAGGTTAACCGCAACCGCACTGAACAACATCCAGACGCAAAACGCCAGTAACAGACATGGCACGGAAATCCACAGATTACGACTTGCTATACGGTGGCCGCGCTGTTGCCAGAACGCCGGATCCTCTGGACGCCAGTCTGTAATAACGGCACCAGTTTCCCTTTCGGGAGCGGAAGAGTGACTCATAGACACCTCTGATTCTCGAATGATGCTGCAAACATTAGGGCTTTAGGGCGGCGGTAAGTTGATATAAATCAAAGGAAAAGTGGGAGGTTTTGCGGCGAAAAAAAAGCCATCACTCTTAATGAGTAGATGCAAAACGTAAAAAAGGTGTGGTTTTTCACGGTGCTGACGCATCCCTGCTTCGTCCACCCACTAACCGTTACCTCTCTGGCAATTTAGAGGTAATCCTTTATTGGTATGGGTATACTCCAGGGTATGCACCAGAATAGCGCCATTCCTGCAATCAGGTCACGTCAGGAGCCCGGCAACTCTATGTTAAAAAGATGTTTATCTCCGCTGACGCTGGTTAACCAGCTGGCGCTTATTGTTCTGCTGTCCACCGCTATCGGTGTGACCGGCATGGCTATTTCTGGCTGGCTGGTACAGGGTGTGCAGGGTAATGCGCATGCCATCAACGAGGCAGGCTCGCTACGTATGCAGAGTTACCGGCTGCTGGCGTCGGTGCCGCTGACGCAGGCTGACCAACCGCTTATCGACGAAATGGAGCGTACCGCATTCAGCCCTGAACTGGAAAGAGCCGCCATCCGTGACGGCCAGCAATCTCAGCTTAAGGCGCTTCAGGGCTACTGGCATACCCAGCTGGAGCCCGGGTTAAAGCGGGCGGAAGACCGGGAAACGGTCGCCCAGGATGTCGCCGGGTTTGTGTCACGCATCGATCATCTCGTCTCCTCGTTCGATCGCACCACAGAGTTACGCATTGACCGCGTGGTGATGGTTCACCGCGCAATGGCGCTGTTTATGGGTTTGCTGCTGATTTTCACGGTTATCTGGCTGCGCGCGCGGTTGCTTAACCCCTGGAAGCAACTCCTGGCGATGGCCCGCGCCGTCACACAGCGCGATTTTACCCAACGCACGCACATCAGCGGGCGCAACGAAATGGCGATGCTCGGCGAGGCGCTCAACACCATGTCGGCGGAGCTATCTGAAAGCTACGCGGTACTGGAAAAACGCGTCCAGGAGAAAACCGCCGGGCTTGAGCAGAAAAACGAGATCCTCTCTTTCCTCTGGCAGGCGAACCGTCGCCTGCATATGCAGGTACCGCTTTGCGAGCGTCTCTCGCCGGTACTGAACGGCCTGCAAAACCTGACTCTGCTCCACGATCTTGAGCTACGGGTTTATGACGTTGAAGATGAGGAAAACCATCAGGAATTTACCTGTCAGTCGGACATCTCCTGCGACGATAAAGGGTGTCATCTGTGCCCGCGCGGCTTGCCGCCGCTTACCACCAGCGGCACGACCCTCAAGTGGCGGCTGATGGACAGCCATACCCAGTACGGTATTTTGCTGGCCACCCTGCCCGCCGGACGTCACCTGAGCCACGACCAGCAGCAGTTGGTCGATACTCTTGTAGAGCAGCTCACGGCCACGCTGGCGCTCGACCGTCACCAGGAAAAACAACAGCAGCTGATCGTGATGGAGGAGCGCGCCACCATCGCCCGCGAGCTGCACGACTCCATCGCCCAGTCCCTCTCCTGCATGAAGATGCAGGTGAGTTGCCTGCAAATGCAGGACGAAGGCATGCCCAAGAGCAGCAAACAGCTGCTCAGCCAGATCCGCAACGAGCTTAACACCTCGTGGATTCAGCTTCGCGAGCTGCTGACCACCTTCCGTTTACAGCTC
The DNA here is from genome assembly GCF_014982425.1 of Enterobacter cloacae complex sp. I1M. Taxonomy (NCBI): domain Bacteria; kingdom Pseudomonadati; phylum Pseudomonadota; class Gammaproteobacteria; order Enterobacterales; family Enterobacteriaceae; genus Enterobacter; species Enterobacter cloacae complex sp. I1M. Next base: position 192,168 of record NZ_JADCLG010000023.1, read on the forward strand.
ACCGAGCCGGGGCTACGCCCTGCGCTGGAGTCCAGCTGTCAGGAATTTAGTGCCAGGCTGGGCTTCCCGGTGAAGCTGGATTACCAGTTGCCACCGCGTTTTGTCCCCTCTCACCAGGCGATCCATGTGCTGCAAATTGCCCGTGAAGCCCTGAGCAACGTGCTCAAGCATGCCGAGGCGACGGCCGTCACGGTCACCGTCAGCTGCCAGGATAATCAGGTGAAGCTCAGGGTTCAGGATAACGGCCGCGGCGTGCCGGAAAATGCCGAACGAACGAACCATTATGGTTTAATCATCATGCGAGACCGCGCGCAAAGCCTGCGCGGTGATTGCCAGGTTCGCCGGGGAGAGTCAGGTGGCACCGAAGTCGTGGTCACCTTTATACCCGAAAAGCCCCTTATAACTGCTCAAGGAGAAAACCATGACTAATCAGGAACCGGCATCTATCCTGTTGATTGACGATCATCCGATGCTGCGCACTGGCGTTAAACAGCTTGTCAGCATGGCGCCCGATATCACCGTCGTCGGGGAAGCCAGCAACGGCGAACAGGGTATTGAACTTGCCGAATCGCTCGATCCTGATTTAATCTTGCTCGATCTCAACATGCCGGGCATGAATGGCCTGGAAACCCTCGACAAGCTGCGGGAGAAATCCCTCTCTGGCCGGGTGGTGGTCTTCAGCGTCTCAAACCATGAAGAAGACGTGGTCACCGCCCTCAAGCGGGGGGCAGACGGCTATCTGCTGAAAGATATGGAGCCGGAAGATCTGCTCAAGGCGCTGCAACAGGCTGCCGCAGGCGAGATGGTGCTGAGTGAAGCGTTAACGCCGGTACTGGCCGCCAGCCTGCGTGCGAACCGCGCCACATCTGACCGTGACGTCAGCCAGTTGACCCCGCGCGAGCGCGACATTCTGAAGCTGATTGCTCAGGGTCTGCCGAACAAAATGATCGCCCGCCGTCTGGACATCACCGAGAGCACGGTCAAAGTGCATGTCAAACACATGCTGAAGAAAATGAAGTTAAAATCCCGCGTCGAAGCCGCCGTCTGGGTGCATCAGGAGCGCATTTTTTAACTTACTCATCCGGCAGCAACTTCCACCGTGGATCGTCGGCAGGCATTGCGACGAGCGGTTGCACCACGGAAAGCGTGATCTCATTGGAGGAGACACGCTGCCCATCCTTATCTTCCACCACGGCCGTAAGCCGCCATTCGTTTTTCGCCCCTTCCGCGTCGTTCCAGGCGGGCATGATTATGCTCCAGCCATCGCTGCTGTTGCTGTTTGCCGGTGAGGTCAGGCTGAGCGCCTGGGTATCACCCAGCCAGTGGATCTGACGGATACCGTGCGTGCTGCGAATTTGCAGCTTCAGCATCACAGTTTCGCCTGGCTTAAGATCCCACGGCGGCGTGGCCAGATAGACCGAGAGGGTTTTACGCTGACGGAATTCCATCACGGGCAGATTATCACGCTCAGGTGAATCATAGCGGCTGCCCCGCAGCGAGCGCGTCGCCGCCACTTCCCCGGCGGAAAGCTGTTTCGCCAGCGGCACGCCAAAGCGATAGTTGAGCTTCAGCCCGAGGTTATTCTGGCTAACGCCGCTCTCCCCCTGCTTATGGGCAGCCGTCAGGGTGACCAGCGGAACGGGGGTATAGTTCAGCCCCAGGTTGACCGCAACCGGGTTGTGATACCCCGTACCGCTGTTAAACAGATCGACGTTATCGCCAAAATACTGTTCAAAGCTGACGCTGGTGTTCAGGTGATGAAACCAGGGAAGCCAGGCTTTGGCCGTTACGTCGTACCCGCGCGCCATGCGCTGCTCCCGGATGTCGGAACGCGGCTGCCAGCCAGCGAACGGCTGGTAGTAATTGGCCGACAGGCGAAGGTTTTCGCCCCACGCCTCTGCGCCCAGTCCGGCACGTTGCAGGTTGTCTTCCAGCAGGTTGTCGTAAAAAGTGTTGTAGCCCAGCAGCCAGTTTCCGGCAACCCAGCGCTGCCCGATCCCGACGTTGCTCACCAGCCCGTCTGTCTGCTGCGTCAGGCCAAGCTGGCTCCAGCTCAGATAGCGGGTGTTGTCGTTCCAGGGGATAAACCAGCTTCCGCTGCTGCCGTTAAAGTTGCCGTCGTCATCCACCAGTACATTGACGTTGGCGTTACCCCAGGGGGAAAGCCAGGATTCAATCTGCTCGTTGACTTCCCCGCTGACGGCATCCCGCACCTTGCCAAACGCGAACTGTCGCGCCTGCTGACCGGCCGTCAGGCCGTTATCGATCATACTGGCTTCACCGAAGGCCTTTGCCATTTCAGCCAGGTGCTTTTCGCCTTCGGTAGTCGGTTGCGCCATACCGAGATCCGGCAGACTATCGCCGTTGTTATCAAACGGATTTTGCGCCTGCTGCACGAAGGATTTCGGCGCACCGTGAACGGCTCCAGCCGTAAAAAGGGGGAGTAACAGCAAAAAACGGATGCGGGACGATACAGCCTTCAACGTCGTCAATCAGAACCTGTGTTTATGAACAAACACTTATTATGTTAACGCCATAAGCCCTGAAAACCAGTCTTAACAGAAATTTCAGGAATATCCTGAACAGAATTGTCGGGTGGCGGCTTCGCCTTACCCGACCTACAAATTCGTGCCGGTGCGAAGCCGCCACCTGACGCCTTTACACTATTATCCCAACAACCCTTTCAGCTCCGGCAGGCAGGAGCCGCAGTTCGTACCGCAACGCAGCTTCACGCCCAGCGCTGCGGCAGAATTACAGCCTCCGGCTATCGCCTTACGTATCGTATTTTCACCCACGCTAAAGCAGCTACAGATAATTCGCCCGGGATCGGCATCTTCGCCCGGCCGTTGTCCCTGCAGCAGCGCGTGGCGTTCAGCGAGTTGTACGGGCGCAGCAGCAAAGGCTTCTTCAATAAACGCATGCGCCAGCGCCGGCAGCGTCTGGCCCTCCCAGTAGCCCAGCATCAGCTCGCCGTGATGCCAGGCGAGCACGCTGCTGCGTTCTCCCGTCTGTGCCACCTGTAACTGCCAGCCCCGACCGCTGGCGTACGCCATGACCCACGACAGCAACGGCTGCTCCCCCGCCACCGTCAGACGTGAGGCTTTACGCCACCAGCAGACCGACAGCGGCAGCGCTGGCAACTCGCGGGCATACAGCTCCCCCTGCCAGGCGGGTAGCCAGGGCAGGATCCTCACCGCGGTTTGTTTACTCTCCGGCTGGCCGGACCAGGCATCAACCCGCCCTTCCACCAGCGCGTTGACCTTCCCCTGCCGGGCAAACTGCGCGTTCCAGTGCATCGGCGCAAACAGCTCGCCCGCACGCTGTGCGGTAGAGATACGTACTCTGGCAACCATGACCCCGCGCGGGGAACTTATCCGCGCCAGCTGGCCGTCAGTCAGCCCCGCGCGCGCCGCATCGGTTGCGTTCATCTCAATAAAAGGCTCATCGATATGCTGCATCAGGCGCGAAACATACCCCGTGCGCGTCATGGTGTGCCACTGATCGCGGATCCGCCCGGTATTCAGTATCAAGGGGTACAATTCGTCGACGCCTGCCCCATGCGAGGAAGGATCAACCGGTACAAGATTTCTTTGCGGGAAATCACCGGCATGCCACTGATAAGGCGCCAGCTCGTCCCACGCCTCTCGCGACAGCGACGCCAGTTCGCGCAGGTTTAGCGCCCGTTCGCCGTTATTTTCAAACGCCGTCAGCGCCGCATGTTCACAAAATATCTCATGAGGGTGTTCCCAGGCGAAGGCATCGCCATAACCGAGCTGCTCTGCGATCCGGGCGATGATCCACCAGTCCGGTCTGGCCTCGCCCGGCGCAGGCAGAAACGCGCGCTGGCGAGAAATACGCCGCTCGGAATTGGTCACCGTTCCGTCTTTTTCGCCCCAGCCCAGGGCGGGAAAACGGATATGAGCAAACCGGCTGGTGTCCGTCTCCTGCATCACCTCAGATACTATTACCAGCGGGCAGGCTGCCAGGGCCTGGCACACCGCGTGGCTGTCGGGAAGTGACACGGCAGGATTGGTGCCCATGATCCACACCACCTTCACTTCGCCGCGGGCAATCGCGTCAAACAGCTCTACCGCCATCAGCCCCGGCGTTTGTGCCAGCCGCTCGGTTCCCCAGAAACGCGCCACGCGCGAAAGATCGTCCGGCTCGAAGTTCATGTGCGCCGCCAGCTGGTTCGCCAGCCCACCCACTTCCCGCCCGCCCATGGCGTTTGGCTGTCCGGTCAGCGAAAACGGGCCGCAGCCCGAACGGTTGAACTTCCCGCTGGCAAGATGCACGTTAATGATGGCGTTACACTTGTCGCTGCCGCTGGAGGACTGGTTGATCCCCATGGTGTAGAGCGTGATCGCGCGTGGCGCAGTGACAAACCAGTCGTAGAAGGTGCCAATCTCGTCTGAAGGCAGATCGCAAAACGCGGCCACGTGAGGAATCGGCCACTCGCCGCTCCCCTGAATCAGATTGAGCAACCCCACAAACAGCCCGGCATCGCTGCCGGGCTTAAGCGCCAGATGCAGGTCAGCGACATCGCAGGTGGCGGTTTTGCGCGGATCGATCACGACCACTTTCATCTGCGGGTTGCTGCGTTTTGCCTGCACCAGCCGCTGATACAGCACCGGATGCGTCCAGGCCGCGTTTGAGCCAACGAGTACCACCAGATCGCTGTTTTCCACGTCCTCGTAGCTGCACGGCACAATGTCTTCACCGAAGGCGCGTTTGTAGCCCACCACCGCCGACGACATGCACAGCCGCGAGTTGGTATCAATGTTCGCCGCCCCGATAAAGCCTTTCATCAGCTTGTTGGCCGCATAGTAATCCTCGGTCAACAGCTGGCCGGAGGCATAAAACGCCACCGCCTGCGGCCCCCATTCGTTGATGATCTTCCGTAGCCGCTCGCCCGCTTCACCCAGCGCCTGCGGCCATGCCACCTCCATGCCGTCAACAACCGGGCGCAGCAGACGTCCCTGCAACCCCGTCGTTTCCCCAAGGGCAGATCCTTTTACGCACAGGCGACCAAAGTTCGCCGGATGAGTTTCATCCCCACGAACGCTTACCGCGCCATCTTCCACACTGGCGACCACACCGCAGCCTACCCCGCAGTAAGGGCACGTTGTACGGGTTTCCGTCATGAGGCCTCCGCACGCATCACCAGCTCTTGGCTTCCAACCCAAACCTTGCCGTTTTCAATTTTTACCGGCCAGGCGCGCACCACGGGTTCGCCGTTCTCCACCTGACACCCATCGCGCAGACGTATGCGCTGCTTGTAAAGCGGGGAAATCACCACCGGCTCGCCCGCTGCATCGCCAAGGATGCCGCGCGAAAGCACGTTCGCGCTGCTGCCCGGCTCCAGGTCGTCCAGGGCATAAACGGACGTTCCAAAGCGGAACAGCGCAATCGGTTTTCGGCCAAGCCGCGCGCCGATGCCCGCCTGCTCGGGGATATCATCGATGCCGCAAATTTCCTGCCAGCGCTTGCTCTCCGCCGCGGCAGGGACATTCACCGCGGTGCGGAACAGCGCCAGGCGATCAGGATCGTTGAGGGTGGTTTGCCATTCGCACTGATAGGTCTCCACCACCCGGGCCATCTCCTGCTCCAGCTCGTGGGCGATCCCAAGGCTGTCGTTCAGGATCACCTCGCGCAGATAGTCGAGGCCGCCTTCCAGGTTATCCATCCAGGTACTGGTGCGTTGCAGACGATCTGCCGTGCGAATGTAGAACATCAGGAAACGGTCAACGGTGCGGATCAGCGTTTCGTCGTCCAGATCGCTGGCAAAGAGATCCGCGTGGCGCGGCTTCATCCCGCCGTTGCCGCACAGATAAAGGTTCCAGCCCTTGTCCGTGGCAATCACCCCCACGTCTTTGCTCTGCGCCTCTGCGCACTCACGGGTACAGCCGGAGACCGCCATTTTGATTTTGTGCGGCGCACGTAACCCCTTGTAGCGATGCTCCAGTTTGACCGCAAGGCCGGTGGAGTCCTGCACGCCATAGCGACACCAGGTCGACCCGACGCAGGATTTCACCGTGCGCAGGGATTTCCCGTACGCATGTCCGGTCTCAAATCCGGCCTCCACCAGCGCCTGCCAGATTTCCGGCAACTGTTCGAGCGTGGCGCCAAACAGGTCAATACGCTGTCCGCCGGTGATTTTGCTGTAAAGGCTATAGCGTTTCGCAATCTGGCCTATGGCGATCAGCCCGTCGGCCGTCACTTCCCCGGCGGGCATGCGCGGCACGATGGAATACGTTCCGTCCTTCTGAATATTGGCAAAGTAGCGGTCGTTGGTGTCCTGCAGCGGCAGATGCGCCGGTTTCAGCAGGTATTCGTTCCAGCAGGAGGCCAGCACTGATCCCACCAGCGGTTTACAGATCTCACAGCCGTGCCCTTGTCCGTAACGGCTGATAAGCTGGTCGAAGGTCCGGATATGGTTGACGCGCACCAGGTGGTATATCTCCTGACGCGAGTACGAGAAGTGCTCACAGATATCTTTTTTCACCTCCACGCCCTGCTCCGCAAGCTGGAACTCCATCACCTGCTTCACCAGCGCGCTACAACCTCCGCAGCCGGTCGCCGCTTTGGTGCACTGCTTAATGGCGCCGATATCCGTTGCGCCCGCGCTTACCGCCAGGCAGATATCCCCTTTGCTGACGTTATGACACGAACAGATCTGCGCGCTTTCCGGCAGCGCCGCCACGCCCAGCGCTTTTGGCGTGCAGCCTGACGACGCGGGTAAGATCAGCGTTTCAGGCTCTTTTGGCAGACTGATGCCGTTAAGCATCATCTGCACCAGCGTGGCGTATTCGCTGGCATCGCCCACCAGCACGCCACCCAGCAGGGTTTTGCTGTCGTGACTGACCACAATTTTTTTGTAGATTTGCTGCGGCCCGTGCGTCCACTGGTAGCTCAGCGCCCCCGGCGTGCGCCCGTGGGCATCGCCAAACGACGCCACATCCACACCCAGCAACTTGAGTTTGGTACTCATATCCGCGCCGGTGAAGCGCTTCTCCTCACCCGCCAGCACAGCGGCGGCCACGCGCGCCATCTGGTAGCCCGGGGCCACCAGGCCAAAGATTTTCCCCTCCCACAGCGCGCATTCCCCGATGGCAAGCACGTCCGGATCGGAGGTCCGGCAGCCGTCGTCAATACAGATCCCGCCGCGCTCGCCAATAGCCAGCCCGCTGTTGCGCGCCAGCGCGTCCTGCGGACGAATACCGGCAGAGAAGACGACCATGTCCGTTTCCAGCTGTTCACCCTCGGCAAAACGCAGCACCAGCCCGTCGTCTGCGGTGGCAATCTCCGTCGTCGATTTACTGGTGTGTACCCCTACGCCCAGCGCCTCAATTTTCTTGCGCAGCATTGCCGCACCGTCGCTGTCGAGCTGCACCGCCATCAGGTTCGGCGCAAACTCCACCACGTGGGTTTCCAGCCCTAGCTGCTTAAGCGCATTCGCCGCCTCCAGCCCCAGCAGGCCGCCGCCAATTACCACGCCGCGGCGAGAGCCTGCCGCATGGGCCGCAATATTGTCCAGATCGTCGAGGGTGCGGTAGACAAAACAACCCGGCAGATCGCTGCCCGGAACGGGCGGTACGAACGGGTACGAGCCGGTCGCCAGCACCAGCTTATCCCAGTGGGTTTCATGGCCGCTGGCGGTACGCACAACGTGTGCATCACGATCGATAGCGACAATCTGCTGCGAGAGGCGCAGTTCAATGCCGTTATCGGCAAAGAACTCCCCCGCCACCAGCGAGAGCGAGTCCGCGCTGCGTCCGCCAAAATATTCCGACAGATGCACGCGGTCATAGGCCGCATAGCGCTCTTCGCCAAAAACAATAATCTGATATTGCTGATGCAAATTGCGGTTAACGCAGTCTTCGAGGAAATGATGGCCGACCATACCGTGCCCAACCACCACCAGAGTAGGTTTTGTCATAGCGTTCTGTCCTGCAACCTGCGGTTGCGTTGTGAAACGATCGAACAGCCAGTCCGCGTGGGCGGGCGCAGCCGTTGCCAGTAAATCGGTAAAGGTTGCCGCGCTGCGGCAGTCACCCATCAGCAGCACGCCAGCCAGCGCCCCCTGATGGATCAGTAAACGTCGATAGTGACGGGTCAGCGGGTCCCATGAACTCCATACCACATCGTCCGCCTGCGCCGTCGCGCGTCCGAGGCTGAACAGCTCCACGCCGGTCACCTTAAGACGCACGCCGTTGTCGGTCCGGGTAAACGGCGCGGTGATCTCCCCGGCCAGCCGCGCGGCGAGAATATCCGCCTGCGCCAGACAGGGGGCGACCAGGCCAAATGTCTGGCCGTCAATTTCACAGCACTCGCCGATGGCGTAGATATCCGGCACGGAGGTTTGCATCTGGTGATCCACCACGATGCCGCGCGCGCAGTGAATGCCGCTGGCTTTTGCCAGCGCAACGTTGGGTTGTACACCCGTGGCCAGCACCACGCGCGCGGCGGTGACGCTGTGCCCGTTGAGTAGCGTCACGCTCTTGCCGTTAATCGCCGCGATGCCAGAGGCGAATTCACAGCTTACACCCCGCGCCGCCAGCGCCTCTTCAAGCAGCAGTCCCGCCTGCTGATCCAGCTGCTGTTCCATCAGCCAGGGACCACGATGGATAAGCGTGACGTTGTCACCGTTGCGCGCCAGCGCTGCCGCTGCTTCCACGCCAAGTACGCCACCGCCCAGCACTACCGCCGGACCGGAGAGGTTCTGGATGGCGCGGGTCTCTGCCAGGGTGCGAAAGGTGAACACATGCGGCGCATCGCCGCCGGGGATCGGCGGCACTACAGGGGTAGACCCGGTGGCAAACACCAGCGCATCCCAGCCCAGCGTGCGAGCAGAGGTACGCACTTTACGCGCGTTAACGTCTACTGCGAGCACCGTTTCTCCTCGCAGCACCGTCACGCCTCGTGCCGTGTACCAGTCTTCATCGTGCAGACAGATGTGCTCCGCCTGCTTTTCGCCACCCAGCACCGGCGAAAGCTGGATGCGGTTGTATGCCTGCTCCGGCTCGTCACCGATGACGGTGATAGCGAAACGACCGGGAACACGCCCGGTGAGCGACGCAATCAGCCGGGTTGCCGCCATACCATTACCGATAATGACCAGTCGCATCGTGCCCCCTCATTACGCCGCTTTCGGCTGTTTTTCGTAGAGGAAATGGAGGATCTGCTGGCGCATGTGGTGATAGCGGCTGTCGTCCGCCAGCTGCACCCGGTTGCGCGGGCGCGGCAAATCGACGCGCAGGATCTCACCCACGGTGGCCGCCGGGCCGTTGGTCATCATCAGTACGCGGTCAGAGAGCAGTACCGCCTCGTCCACGTCGTGGGTGATGAGCACGATGGTGGTGTTCAGCGCCTGCTGGATCTGCATCACCGAGTCCTGAAGATGGGCACGCGTCAGCGCATCGAGCGCGCCAAACGGCTCATCCATCAGCAGCACTTTCGGCTTCATTGCCAGCGCCCGGGCAATACCGACGCGCTGCTTCATACCGCCGGAGATCTCCCCGGGGCGCTTATTCAGCGCGTGGCCCATCTGCACCCGGTCGAGATTGTGCTCAATCCACTCTTTGCGCTCGGCCTTACTCATGGTGCGACGGAAGACCTGATCCACCGCCAGCGCCACGTTGTCGAAGCAGGTTAACCACGGCAGCAGCGAATGATTCTGAAACACTACCGCACGCTCAGGCCCCGGCCCGGCGATTTCGCGGTTGTCGCAAATCAGCCCGCCTTCCGTCGGCAGCGTGATCCCGGCGATCAGGTTTAACAGGGTCGACTTGCCGCAGCCGGAGTGACCAATCAGACTGACGGTTTCGCCCTCGTGGATATCAAAAGAGACGTTTTGCAGCGCCAGAAACTCGCCGCTGGCGGTGGAAAAACGCTGGCTCACGGCCTGGACCTGAATTAAAGGTTTCATCTTCACTCCTTATTTTTCCTGCCAGCTAAAGCGACGGGCGATCAGCATCAGCCCCTGCTCCAGCAGCAACCCGACCACGCCAATGATGACGATGGCGATGAGAATGTTTTCGACGTTGAGGTTGTTCCACTCATTCCAGATCCAGAAGCCAATGCCTAAACCTCCGGTGAGCATCTCGGCGGCGACAATCACCAGCCAGGCAATGCCAATGGAGAGACGTACCCCGGTCAACACCGCAGGCAGCACGGCGGGGAAAAGAATGCGGCGCATGATGGTCCACTCTGAGAGTTGCAGCACCCGGGCCACGTTGAGGTAGTCCTGCGGAATACGGCGCACCCCTTCGGCGGTGTTAATGACCATCGGCCAGATGGAGCAGATGAAAATGGTCCAGCTCGACGCGGGCTCCGCTTTCTGGAACAGCAGCAGGCCGATAGGCAGCCAGGCCAGCGGGCTGACCGGACGCAGGAGCGCGATCAGCGGGTTGAACATGCGGGAGAAAAAGGTGAAGCGCCCAATCAAAAAGCCCAGCGGAATGCCCGCCAGCGCCGCCAGACCGAAGCCGATGGCGACGCGCTGCAACGACGCCAGCACGTTCCAGCCAATGCCCATATCGTTTGGCCCGTCGCGATAAAACGGATCGGCAAACAGGGTCATGGCCGAATCGAGCGTGCTGAGCGGCGTCGGGAAACCTTTACTGTTTATCGCCGCCAGCTGCCAGAGCACCACCAGCAGACCGAGACCGAGCAGCGCCGGGATGACGCGCTGTAAAAACTCATTCATCCGACGCGTAAACGCTGGCGCACGACGGCGAACCTGTAGCGGAGGCAGGACAATCACTTCCCCGCTCTCTGACTTCTCTTGTGGTTGCGTATTTTGCAGATGCTGCATACTCAGGCCCCTTTACGGTGAATGGCGAAGCGGTTGGCGTACCCTTCCGGATCGGTGCCGTTCCAGACGGTGCCGTCCATCAGGGTACTGCTGCGATACGGTGATGACGGTGTGGACATGCCGCCCACGGCGGTCGCGGCATCCTGCCAGACCGCGGTCTGGTTAATGCGCTGTGCGATGCCCGCATAATCCGGCGCGGCGTTGAGCAAGCCCCAGCGGCGGAACTGGGTTAAGAACCACATGCCGTCGGAGAGATACGGGTAGCTCACGGCACCCTCGTTGAAGAAACGGATCGGGTGCGCATCCTGCCAGCGTTGACCGAGCCCGTTGTCGTATTCGCCGAGCATGCGTCCGGTGAGGTACTGTTCCTTGCAGTTGAGCCATGCGCGGCGCGAGAGGATCTGCGCGGTTTCACGTTTGTTTTCCGCTGACGCCTCGATCCAGCGCGCGGCTTCCATCACAGCGCTCACCAGCGCCCGTGCGGTGTGCGGATTTTTCACCACCCAGTCGCGTCGGGTGCCGAGGATCTTTTCCGGGTGATCGGCCCAGATGGACTGTGACGTGGCGGCGGTAAACCCGATGCGGTCGTTAATCGCCCGCGCGTTCCACGGCTCGCCGACGCAGAACCCGACCATGTTGCCGATGCGCATGTTCATCACCATCTGTGGCGGCGGGACCACCACAGTGCGCACGTCGTCAAACGGGTTAATGCCCGCACTGGCCAGCCAGTAGTAGAGCCACATAGCGTGTGTCCCCGTCGGGAAGGTATGCGCGAAGGTGTAGGTTCCCGGTGCCTGCTGTGTAATCAGCTTTTTCAGCCCGTCGAGATCACGAACGCCCTTCTCCGCCAGATCGCTGGAGAGCGTAATGGCCTGACCGTTCTGGTTGAGAGTCATCAGGTTCGCCATCTGCTGCGGCTTGCCCGCGATACCCAGCTCCAGTCCGTACAGCAGGCCGTAAAGAATGTGTGCGGCGTCCAGCTCCCCCGCCACCAGCTTGTCGCGCACCGCCGCCCAGCTCGCCTCTTTAGTAGGTACAATGGTAATGCCGTGTTTTTTATCGAACCCTTTCAGGGCCGCGATAACCACTGGCGCGCAATCGGTCAGGGGGATAAACCCGATACGCACGGTATCCTGCTCCGGCTTATCTGACCCCGCCGCCCATGCGGCCTGCATGACACCCGGCAACAGCAACGCACCACTCGCCAGCATGCTGGCCTGCAATAACCGCCGTCTCGACAAATCCGCCATAATTGCTCCTGAAAAAAGGCAAAAAAAAGCGCCCGACGGTGCTGAAGCACCGCTGGACGCCTTTATCCCGAAGACGTATGCACCGCCGTTGGCGCATCGTCAAAAATAGTTAATCTGTTAATGCAAAGGTGATGCCAGCTTTTTAACCCCGGCGTTACGGGGTTTCTGCAAGGAGAGCGCTCTTTTACGCACCTCAATCAGGCATTAAATGCCCACTGACTGTGCAACTACTCCCCAGGGGGTACCTTCCACAGATTTTTCACCGTAAGGAGCGCACGGGCGATATCCACCATGCGTTGGTTTTTATCCATCGCCATTTTGCGCAGGGCTGTCCACGCCTGCTCCTCGCTCATGTTCTGATGCGTCATTAGCACGCTTTTGGCTTTGTCGATGGTCTTGCGCTCCTCCAGCGTGTCGCGCAGGGAAGCAAGCTGACGGGAGAGTTGCTCAATTTCACGCGCCTGCTGGCGCACCAGCGGCAGCAGTGGTCTATCCGGAAATCGCGCCAGGATATCGTCGTACTCATCGTCTATGTGCAGGTTTTCGCTATAGCGACGCTTCTCAACTGCCGTCATCAGATCGGCAATGGCCACCTCCTCCAGCGTGCGCAGATGCTCAAGACGCGCGGTTTGCAGGGCAAACCATTTGAGGGCGGTATCGCCATCATCTGCCGGAGGCTGGCGGGTGCACGCTTCACGCCTGAGTTTTTCAGTCTCCAGACCCGGCTGACAGTTGAGGGTAAACGTCTCCTGCACGTCTGGAGTGCAATGGGAGATAAAAACCTCAAAGCAGGCCTGCTGGCCATCAATGCGATCCACCAGCCGCTGGCGAGTTTCATCGTCAAAGAATCCCTGGGTGAAACCAATAGCCCCTAACGCCCGCTCTTGTCCCACAAGTTCTTTGCCCTGCATCAGGCTGTAAAGGGCCACAAATCGGCCCGCGATGTGCGGATCGTCAATGCTGTCGCTGAGTTGAGGTACGATATTGAGCAGAAGCCGCAGTATGCGGCTGTAGTGTTCCATCGCCTGCGGCGCGGTGACGCGTTGACCTGTAACGCCATCACGCAGCACCGTCAGCGTTTCAAGGCCGTGCAGTGCGTTGGCGATACGTTCGCAGAGGGCGCTGCCCGGCAGCGGTTCGCTAAACAGGAGGTGCAATGCCGCAAGGTTTTCATCCACCAAAGCCCTGCTGGCCTTGCATTCAGGCCCGTACAATTTACCCTGCGAGCAGAGCCAGACATTTGACGCACCGCGTTCGCACTGTAGCATATGCACCAGTCGACTGATGCCGTTCACCAGTGCGCCCAGCTGCGCTAATCTGCCGAGCTGTTCCTCCCGCAGCATTCTTGCACGCTGGAACCATTCGGTCGCGCCAGGCGAACTGCCAGCCACTATCGTCATCGTTTCTCTCTCCGATACATATTCTTCGGTATGAGAAGCAATATTCGTGCCTTTTCAAAGAACAGGAGTCAACATGCAGAAGATTGTGATCGTCGCCAACGGTGCGGCCTACGGCAGTGAATCCCTTTTTAACAGTCTACGCCTGGCAATCGCGCTGCGCGATAAGGAGAGTGAGCTGGAGCTGCGCCTCTTTTTGATGTCCGATGCCGTCACGGCCGCGCTGAAGGGGCAGAAACCCGCTGAGGGCTACAACATACAACACATGCTGGAGATCCTGACCGCGCAAAACGTTCCGGTCAAGCTGTGCAAAACCTGTACCGACGGTCGCGGCATTACCGGGCTGCCCCTGATTGATGGCGTGGAAATTGGCACGCTGGTTGAACTGGCTGAATGGACTCTTACCGCTGATAAAGTATTAACTTTTTAATAATAAATCGCTAAAAATATTATTTTCTTATGGACGCGGTTTCAGCATCAAGTTTACCTGCGCCATTGCCGATAGGCATGGAAACAACACAGCAGGTATTACACTTATGTTCAGATCCATTCGCGCCCGCATTATTGCGGCGACGACAGGCTGTATGGTCGTCGCCCTTCTTCTTAATACCATTATCAACTTTCAGGTCACGCGCCAGGATAATCAGCAGTCGCAGCGCGATATACTGACCAGCACCAGCGCCAGCCACAATATGGCGATTGCCGACTGGGTCAAAAGCAAAATGACGGTGATTGCCTCCGCGCAGAGCATCGCGCTGGCTGACGATCCGGTTCCGGTATTTAAGCAATTAGCCCAGGCGGGCGGCTTCACCAACGTCTACGCAGGCTACGCCAGCAAGACGGCGAAATTCTCCGATCCTGCGGGGGTCCCGGCGGATTATGACCCAACCATTCGTCCCTGGTATCAGCAGGTGGTGAGCACGGACGGCCCGGTTGTGACGGCGCCCTACGTTGATGCCGGGACCGGGAAGCTGGTGGTGACGTTTGCCGTACCGGTGAAGGAGAATGGTACTCTGAAAGCAGTGGTAGCGGGCGATGTCGCCATGGATAGCGTGGTGGCGAACGTGCGCGGGATCCACCCAACGCCTGCCAGCAGCGGGTTGCTCCTGAACAGCGACGGCACGGTTATTGCCGCCAACGAGCCGACCCTGACGCTGAAGCCGTTTACCGGGACGATCAAAGGCATCGACCTTGCGGCGCTGAAGAGCGGTAATCCGGTCGACGGGACGCTCAATGATGAGGAAAAAACCTTTATCGCCTCAGCCGTGCCGGGCACGAACTGGCTGCTGGTCGTCGCCCTCGACAGCAGCGACGCTACCTCCGGCATGCGTTCCTTGCTGAAAGCGTCGGCAATCTCGCTGGTGATTCTGGCGCTTCTGAGCGGCGCCATTGTCCACCTCCTGATAGCCCGCCTGCTTAAGCGCCTGTCCGACATTCGCGACGCGATGCACAGCATTGCCAACGGCACCAACGATCTGTCCCAGCGTCTGCCGGATAGCGGCGATGACGAAGTGGCGCAAATTGCGCAGGCGTTCAACGCCTTCAGCAATAAACTCTCGGTGGTGATGGTCCAGCTTCGCGACGCCAGCGCCTCAGTGAAAAACGCCGCGCAGGAGATTGCGGCAGGCAATCAGGATCTCTCCGGACGTACCGAGCAGGCCGCGTCCAGCCTGCGTGAGACCGCCAGCGCCGTGGAAGAGATAACCGCCTCCGTCACCCAGTCGAATGAATCGGCCGAAGAGGCCAACGACCAGGCCAGTAAGGCCTCTGCGGCCGCAGCGCGCGGCGGCGAAGTTGTCTCGCAGGCAATCAGCACCATGCAGTCCATCGAAGTGGCTTCTGCAAAGATTGGCGATATCACCAGCGTGATTGACGGCATCGCCTTCCAGACCAACATTCTGGCGCTTAACGCCTCCGTCGAAGCGGCTCGTGCCGGTGAGCAGGGCCGTGGGTTCGCGGTCGTTGCGGGGGAAGTGCGTAATCTGGCCAGCCGCAGCGCTCAGGCGGCGAAAGAGATAAAATCCCTTATTGACTCCACTACCGAAAGCGTTGCAACCGGCTCCCGGTTTGTGCACCTTGCGGGCGACAGCATGGATGAGATCCGCGCCAGCGTCGGGAGCGTGTCTGGCATTATGCGTGAAATATCTATTGCCACCCGCGAGCAGATGAAAGGGATCCATGAAATTAACCACGCGGTGACTCACCTGGATCGTATGGTGCAGCAGAACGCTGAACTCGTTGTACAGTCTGCTGCGGCGGCCAGCGCGCTGCAAAGCCAGGCGGGCGACCTTGCTGAGACCGCTGGCCATTTCCGCATATAATTTTTCCCGGACGCGCGTTAAGCAGGGAAAACGCGCGTCCGCTGAAAGGTTTCAGGGATTTTGTCATTTTTGTTTAATCGTTGCGCCATTTTTTGATCGAAATCAGCATCACCCACCTTCCCCTTTGGTGTTATGCAATGAGTAAATTGTGAACAACATCACGCTCGGGATGGGCAAAAACGACGGGGTATAAAAAATGGCACGAGTTAAAACGAGTCTGAAACTGTTTGGCGGGGATACGGTAGTGGTGCGTTGCTCAGAACGTTGCCGCATCCATCTGATGAGTACAAAAGGGCAAAAGCAATCGCAGGCAGATATCCTTACCGTCCAGGATGATAAAGCCTGGCTGACGGTGCCTTACACCGGCACCTGGGATGTGCTGATCGACAGCCACAGCCAGTCGCTCGAACATTCCGTAAGTTACGTGGCAGCATAACCATAAACGCCCGGCCAGCCGGGCGTATTATCAGGCAAAACCCGGGCGCAGCGTATTGCTGAGCGGGTTCCCTTCCAGCAGCGCTTTAACCTTCACCACCAGCTCACTCAGACAGTCGTCCTGCATACCGAGACGCGTCAGCTCCTGATCGAGCGAGAAAAGGTACTGGGCATTAGTGCCCAGCGGTCCACTGGCGGCGGCAATCAGCGGGGCAATCACCTGGGTTCGGGTGTCGGCTTCATACAGCGGGTGGCGCGGTTCCATAATGAACACCAGCGCGTTGACGGTGCGGCCGTCGTCCAGTTCCAGCTTGCACCAGCTGGGCATATAGCAGCCGGTGATCATCTCGCGCTTCCACAGCAGCGTGAGCTCATCTTCCAGCGTGGTATCCGGCAGCCGGTATGCCACGCCCGTGGTGCGCCCGCCCTCTTTTAGTGCAAGCATACGTCCAGGCTGACAGGCGCTGCCGCGTCCGGCGGTCAGGCGCAAACAGAAGGCGCGGTGCCAGCCAGGCAGCGTTCCGGTTGCCGATTCAACAAACTCGAGCGCCGGGTTCCACATCAGAGAGCCGTAACCAAAAATCCAGACCGGGCCATCATCCGGGCGGCAGGCCAGCGTTGCCGCAAGCGACGCCGCACGTTGTTCAGCCGACCACAGAAGCGATTCCTCAATAGCACCAAATGCCGTCTTACAATCTGCCTTCATCAAGAAATCACGCGTTAACACATTCCACCTCCGCCACTGCATGCTTCCTTGCGACATCTTTAATGCGCCTTCCCGGCATTCTGTGCTGTTCATTTTAACAGCAGTTGAGCAACGATAAGCAATTCGCGGGCCAGATGCAATACAGCGGCAGTTCAACCGCCTGAAATGTCAAAATGGAGGCAGTGTATTATTCGGCAGCTATTTCTTTTTGTGCCATTTGTCATCATCCCCTTTCTCATAGTCATTTTTTACGGCGGCCCAGGCCACTTTATGCGCCGTCTCTTCACGGCTGGCATCGTCCCGGCGATCTTCTTTATCTTTGTACTGATCCCAGGCGCTGTTAAAGGCTTCTTTATAGATATCCTGAGCGTGGGCAGGCAGTACGTTTTGCACGTTATCCGGTAATTCGCTTTTCGATTTGTATGGCATCGCTAACCTCTCTTTTGGCTAAAAGATAAGTGTGGACGACGATACGCCAGGGTGCCAGCCGACAGCGAGAAATGAACTATTTAAGAGTGCAAGGCATTGTTATTAAATTATTATTTTGTGTAAATGAGTCATTATAAGCTTCAGGAAGAAAAATCCCATTAAAGGGTAAAATTAAGTAAAAAATACAGGGTATTTAACCGTTTTCTGTTAATTTAACACCCTCAAAATCTATCTATAATTACAAGCACCTGCACTGTTGGAGAAACACATGACAGCAACACACGAGGCGGTAAAGACCCGCCACAAGGAGACCTCTCTCATTTTCCCGGTTCTGGCACTGGCTGTGCTGCTCTTCTGGGGAAGCAGTCAGTCATTGCCAGTGGTTGTGGGGATCAATATTCTGGCTCTGGTGGGTATTTTAACCAGTGCATTTAGCGTGGTACGCCATGCGGATGTTTTAGCCCACCGTCTTGGAGAGCCGTATGGGTCATTAATTTTAAGCCTTTCGGTTGTGATTCTTGAGGTCAGTCTAATTTCCGCATTAATGGCCACCGGCGACGCCGCACCAACGTTAATGCGCGATACGCTCTACTCCATCATTATGATTGTTACCGGCGGCCTGGTCGGTTTTTCGCTTTTATTAGGTGGCCGCAAATTTGCCACCCAGTACATGAACCTTTTTGGCATTAAACAGTATCTGATCGCCCTGTTCCCGCTGGCGATTATCGTGCTGGTATTCCCGATGGCATTGCCGGGCGCAAACTTCACCACCGGCCAGGCGCTGCTGGTGGCGCTGATTTCCGCGGCAATGTACGGCGTGTTCTTGCTGATCCAGACCAAAACGCACCAGAGCCTGTTTGTTTACGAGCATGAAGACGACGGCGACGATGATGACCCGCATCACGGTAAGCCGTCGGCCCACAGCAGCGCGTGGCACACGGTTTGGCTGATCGTGCATCTGATTGCGGTAATTGCGGTCACCAAGATGAATGCGAACCCGCTGGAGGCGCTGTTAACTGAACTGAACGCGCCGGTCGCCTTTACCGGTTTCCTGGTAGCCCTGTTGATCCTGTCGCCAGAAGGCCTGGGAGCGCTGAAAGCGGTGCTCAATAATCAGGTGCAGCGTGCGATGAATCTGTTCTTTGGCTCCGTTCTGGCGACCATCTCCCTTACCGTTCCGGTGGTGACGTTGATTGCCTTTATGACGGGAAATGAATTGCAGTTTGCGCTGGGTGCGCCAGAGATGATTGTGATGGTGGCATCCTTGCTGCTGTGCCAGATATCCTTCTCCACCGGGCGCACCAATGTGCTGAACGGCGCGGCGCATATGGCGCTGTTTATTGCGTATCTGATGACGATATTTGCGTAATTTTTTTGCCGGGTGGCGCTGCGCTTACCCGGCCTACGAACCCCGTAGGCCCGCGCAAGCGTAGCGCCGCCGGGCAAAGAAAAACCCGCCGAAGCGGGTTTTTTATTAGTTGCTGGTATCCAGCTCGTCGAAGCTCTTCACCAGATCGTCAATCGCTTTAATCTGTTTCAGGAATGGCTCCAGCTTATCCAGCGGCAGCGCGGATGGACCGTCGCATTTCGCGTTAACCGGATCCGGGTGCGCTTCAATGAACAGACCCGCCAGGCCGGTTGCCATACCGGCGCGTGCCAGTTCGGTCACCTGCGCACGACGCCCGCCAGACGCGGCGCCAAACGGGTCGCGACATTGCAGGGAGTGGGTCACGTCGAAAATCACCGGAGACTGGTTAGAGACGTTCTTCATTACGCTGAAGCCCAGCATATCCACAACCAGGTTGTCATAACCGAAGTTTGAACCACGGTCGCACAGGATCACCTGGTCGTTACCACCTTCGATAAACTTATCGACGATGTTACCCATCTGGCCAGGGCTCACGAACTGCGGTTTTTTCACGTTAATCACGGCACCGGTTTTCGCCATCGCTTCTACCAGGTCAGTCTGGCGCGCCAGGAACGCCGGAAGCTGAATCACGTCTACCACATCAGCCACGGGCTGTGCCTGAGACGCTTCGTGCACGTCGGTGATCACTTTCACGCCAAACGTCTGTTTCAGCTCCTGGAAAATCTTCATCCCCTCTTCCAGGCCCGGGCCACGGTAGGAGTGAATGGAGGAGCGGTTGGCTTTGTCAAAAGAGGCTTTAAACACGTACGGGATGCCCAGCTTCTGGGTCACGGTCACGTAGTGTTCGCAGATGCGCATAGCGAGATCGCGGGATTCCAGAACGTTCATACCGCCAAACAGCACGAACGGCAGGTCGTTTGCCACGTTGATATCACCAATGCTAACCACTTTTTGTTTCATAGGATCGCCTTATTCAGGTGTGAATCGGAATTAAGATTAATGCAGTGTAATGTGTTTATGCGCGATCGCGTTGATCTGCGCGCGAATCATTTCGCTGATCGGGTCTTCCGGACATTGCTCGACGAAATAATTCAAATCATTCAGCGCCACGTGCTCGCAGTCGAGCTGCGCATAAATCAGGCCGCGGTCGCGGATTTCGTACGGATCTTCCGGATTGAACTGCAACAGCACTTCGCTTGCGCGCAGGGCCAGCTCCATCTGACGCTCTTCCATCAGCGCAGACTTCAGCGTATCCAACAGCTTGCGGATCACTTCGGCGTTATCGGCTTCATCGAGATCTTCATTGAACAGCTCCGCTATCGGGCTGATGTTGCCTTTCAGCCAGACGTCCAGCGTATGCTCATCCAGCGTGTCGCCGTTAAACGGATTGATTAACCACATCTCACCGTCCAGCCACTCCGCCCGCAAAATCATCTGCGTGGGGAAAATGACCGGCACCAGTGGAATATCCAGTCGGTGCGCAACCCACAGTAAAATGGCGCCCAACGCGACGGCGCTACCCTGTCGATTTTTCAGCACCTGGTCCAGCCACAGTGCGTCAGACAGGCGATACACGCCTCGCGTGTCGCAGAAACCCCATTCGCCGTAGAAAAGCTCAATCAGCTTCTCTAATTGCCAGTCTTGCGGACGTGCCTGATTGATCTCTTCGCGCGCCAGGCTGACCAGATTTTCCAGTTCAGCGTAAACGTACTGTGATGTGAAATCGTCGCGGATCATCTCTGAAATCAGGATCATACCATCGCATAGCGGCACTTTGTTAAATTCGAAATCGGCTAAGGACCTCATGACTTACCCCAGTAACGGTATTCTTGTGGTGGCGAGTTTAATGATGATGTACAGCACCACCAGACCCAGCAGAAAGGCGATAAACCCTGTCTGCTGGCTGCGCGGACGATGACGCCCAAGCGCGATAAAACCCAAAACGATGTAGATGATAACGCCAAACAGCTTTTCAGTCAGCCATAGGCCTTTATCAGTAAATGGCAGATAGCCGGTCTTCCACATTAACCCGGCTCCGGAAAGGAACAGCACTGTGTCGATACCGTGTGGGGCGATACGTACCCAGCGGGCGTTAATCAGCGGATTATTGCTGTAGCGCCACCAGTAGCGGACAATGAAAAAGCCGATGGTCAGGGCAACGGAAACCAGGTGAACGGAGATTAGCAGCGTAAACAGGCTCATGACCACTGCCCCAGCGTCAGACGTTCATTGCCGCCGTAATCCCGGCAGGTTTCCACGGCGGCGTATCCGGCACGCGTAAACAGTGCTCGCACCGCCTCTCCCTGCGTCCACCCATGTTCCACCAGCAGCCAGCCACCGGGAAGCAAATGTTGCCGTGACGTTGTCACAATGTGATCGAGATCCGCAAGTCCCTGATTCGCAGCGACCAGCGCGGTCAACGGTTCAAAACGCACGTCGCCCTGCGCGAGATGCGGATCGTCTTCGTCGATGTAGGGCGGATTGCTGACAATCATTTCGAACATGCGGCTTTCAAGCGCGGCAAACCAGCTGCTTTGCAGAACGGAAACATTGTTCAGCCTCATCCGTTCAACGTTGCGCCGCGCGAGGGCGACCGCATCAGGCATCACGTCTACCGCCGTCACGATACAGTCCGGCCGCTCGCTGGCAAGCGCCAGCGCAATCGCGCCGGTGCCGGTACCCAGATCGAGGATCTGACACGACTGCGCCGGTAACCGCGCCAGCGCCTGCTCCACCAGACACTCTGTGTCCGGGCGCGGGATCAGCGTGGCCGCTGAGACGTACAGCGGAAGTGACCAGAACTCGCGCTCGCCAACCAGATGCGCCACCGGCTCGCCGGTTTTACGGCGGGCGAGCAGTGCCCCCAGCTGCGATAGCTGTTCAGCTGTCAGTTCGGTTTCGCCGAAAGCCAGCAGATACGTGCGGGCTTTACCCGTCACATGCTCAAGCAGAATTTCGGCGTCCCGCTTCGGGCTTTCACTTTCTGAAAGTTCACGGGCCGCCTCACGTAACCAGCGCTGAAAATCCATTAATCCTGCTCGGACAGCGCCGCCAGCTGGTCGGCCTGGTATTCCTGCACGATAGGCTCAATCAGCATATCGAGCTTGCCTTCCATTGCCTCATCCAGACGGTAGAGCGTCAGGTTGATGCGGTGGTCGGTTACGCGCCCCTGCGGGAAGTTATAGGTGCGGTTACGATCGCTACGGTCGCCGCTGCCCAGCAGGTTACGGCGGGTAGAGGCTTCCGCCTGCTGGCGTTTCGCCATTTCCGCCGCGTGGATACGGGCACCCAGCACGGATAACGCCTTAGCTTTGTTCTTGTGCTGGGATCGCTCGTCCTGACACTCAACCACAATCCCGGTGGGCAGGTGAGTAATACGGATAGCGGAGTCGGTGGTGTTAACGTGCTGACCACCCGCCCCTGAAGAGCGGAAGGTGTCGATGCGCAGATCCGCCGGGTTGATATCCGGCAGTTCCGCTTCCGGCAGCTCGGGCATGACCGCCACCGTACAGGCCGAGGTGTGAATGCGTCCCTGAGATTCTGTCGCAGGCACGCGCTGCACGCGGTGACCGCCGGATTCAAACTTCAGCCGACCATAAACGCCGTCGCCGCTGATTTTGGCGATAACCTCTTTGTAGCCGCCATGCTCGCCTTCGTTGGCGCTCATGATCTCTACGCGCCAGCGGCGTGATTCCGCATAACGGCTGTACATACGGAACAGATCTCCGGCGAACAGCGCCGCTTCGTCGCCGCCGGTACCGGCGCGGACTTCCACAAAAGCGTTACGCTCATCGTCCGGATCTTTTGGCAGCAGAAGGACCTGAAGCTGCTGCTCCATCTCTTCTGACCGTGCTTTAGCGTCCTGCAACTCTTCCTGGGCCATCTCGCGCATTTCAGGATCGTCGAGCATCATCTGCGCGGTTTCGATATCTTCCTGGACCTGTCGCCAGTCGGTAAAGCATTTTGAAACATCACTTAGCTGCGCGTATTCACGCGACAGCGCGCGAAAACGTTCCTGGTCGGCAATGGTCCCGGCATCGCCGAGCAGCGCCTGGACTTCTTCATGGCGCTCGTGCAGAGCTTCCAGTTTAGCGACGATAGAAGGCTTCATAGGCGTAAATGCACCTTGTCTTAGAAAATGGGTATAGGGCGCTATTCCAGCCCGAGGCTGTTGCGCAGAATAGTCAGGCGTTCATCGTCCCCGTCACGGGCAGCCTGCTGAAGAGATTTGGTTGGGGCATGGATCAGGCGGTTGGTCAGTTTCCAGGCTAAATCCTGCATAATCGCCTGCGCGTCGCCGCCCTGTTCAAGGGCCGCTAACGCTTTGGCCGTCAGGTCATCACGCACCTGCTCCGCCTGACCGCGGTATTCGCGGATGGTCTCGCTGACGCTTTGCGCGCGCAGCCAGGCCATAAATTCGCTGGTTTCCTGTTCAACGATGGTTTCCGCCTGCACAGCCGCCGCCTTACGCTGGGCAAGGTTGTGCGAAATGATGCTTTGCAGGTCATCCACGCTGTACAGGTAGGCGTTCGCCAGTTTGCCCACTTCCGGTTCGACATCACGCGGAACAGCGATATCCACCAGCAGCATCGGCTGATTGCGGCGTGATTTCAGCGCACGCTCGACCATCCCTTTCCCAATAATCGGCAGCGGGCTGGCGGTAGAACTGATAATAATGTCCGCCTCTTTCAGACGTTCATCGATGTCGCTCAGCGCAATCACCTCAGCGCCCACTTCATCTGCCAGCACCTGCGCACGTTCGCGGGTGCGGTTAGCGATGATCATCTTCTTCACCTTGTGTTCGCGAAGATGGCGCGCCACCAGCTCGATGGTTTCGCCCGCCCCCACCAGCAGTACGGTGACGGTCGACAGCGATTCAAAGATTTGACGGGCAAGAGTACAGGCCGCGAAAGCAACCGAAACCGCACTGGCGCCAATGTCGGTTTCGGTTCGCACACGCTTCGCCACGGAGAATGACTTCTGGAACATTCGCTCCAGTTCGCTGGCTTTCAGATGCCCTTTCTGGGAATCCGCGAAGGCTTTTTTCACCTGGCCGAGGATCTGCGGCTCGCCCAGCACCAGCGAATCCAGACCGCTGGCCACACGCATCAGATGGCTGACCGCATCGTTATCCTGATGCCAGTACAGGCTGTTGCGCAGCTCTTCTTCGTTGAGGTTGTGATAGTCACATAGCCAGCGGATCAGCGCCTCGTGCAGGTTGTCCTGCTCTTCCACGCTTAAATAGAGCTCGGTACGGTTGCACGTCGACAGCACCACGCCACCCTGCACCATCGGCTGTGCAAGCAGGCTATCCAGCGCCAGGTCGAGCGTATCCGGCGAAAACGTAACGCGTTCTCGCAGTGAAACCGGGGCCGTTTTGTGGTTAATACCGAGTGCTAATAGGGTCATGTTGAGCGGGAGTAGTACCAGCGTTAATAAGGTTAGCAGGACGCATCATACAGGATGCGCGAGATCAATAAAAGAGACTGCCCCCTTTCGGAGTAATAGCTTACGCCGCGCTTTGAGATAATTTGAACGTAGACGGTGGCACCCTTCAACGCTAGCATTAACAGTTATAACTGCAACGTATCTCAAGGATTTGTCATCATTATGACCCGAATGATTCGCCTGCTGCCTCTGGCGGCCCTGGTTCTGACCGCCTGTTCCGTTCATCAGCCGAAAGGCCCGGGCAAAAGCCCCGACTCACCGCAGTGGCGTCAGCACCAGCAGGATGTGCTGAAATTAAGCCAGTACCAGACCCGCGGTGCATTTGCATATCTCTCTGACGAACAAAAAGTTTATGCTCGCTTCTTCTGGCAGCAAACGGGGCAGGACAACTATCGCCTGCTGCTGCTCAACCCGCTGGGCAGCACCGAGCTGGAGCTTAACGCGAAGCCTGGCGAAGCGCAGATCACCGATAACAAAGGCCAGCACTACACCGCGACCGACGCCGAAGAGATGATTGGCAAACTGACCGGGATGCCGATTCCGCTCAATAGTCTGCGCCAGTGGATCCTTGGCCTGCCGGGTGACGCCACCGACTATACGCTTGATGACCAATACCGTCTGAGCCAGGTTAACTACACCCAGGGCGGTAAAACCTGGAAAGTGGTGTACAGCGCGTATGACAGCAAGACGCAACCATCGCTGCCGTCCAATATGGAGCTGACGCAGGGTAGCCAGCGTATCAAGCTGAAAATGGATAACTGGATCGTTAAATGATGACCCACTGGCCCTCTCCCGCAAAACTGAACCTGTTTCTCTACATTACCGGGCAGCGCGCTGACGGCTATCACACCCTGCAAACCCTGTTTCAGTTTGTCGACTACGGCGACACGATCTCAATCGAACCGCGTCAGGACGGGCAGATTTGCCTGCTGACGCCAGTCGACGGCGTGGCGCATGACGATAACCTGATCGTGCGCGCTGCCCGCCTGCTGATGAAAACGGCGTCGTCGTCGGGTCGTCTGCCAGCGGGAAGCGGTGCGGATATCCGTATCGACAAACGCCTGCCGATGGGCGGCGGTCTTGGCGGCGGTTCGTCAAACGCCGCGACCGTACTGGTGGCGCTTAACCACCTCTGGGGCTGCGGTCTGACGACGGACGAACTGGCAGCATTAGGGTTGACGCTGGGCGCCGATGTACCAGTGTTTGTGCGCGGCCACGCGGCGTTTGCTGAAGGGGTGGGCGAAATCCTCACGCCGGTCGATCCGCCGGAAAAATGGTATCTGATCGTTCACCCTGGCGTGAGCATTCCTACCCCGGTCATCTTTAAAGATCCTGACCTGAAAAGAAATACCCCGGTACGGTCAATAAAAACGTTATTAAATTGTGAATTCAGCAACGATTGCGAGGATATCGCAAGAAAACGTTTTCGCGAGGTTGATGCGGTGCTTTCCTGGCTGTTAGAATACGCGCCGTCGCGCCTGACCGGTACAGGGGCCTGTGTCTTTGCTGAATTTGACACCGAATCCGCCGCCCGTCAGGTGCTTGAGCAAGCGCCGGACTGGCTGCATGGTTTTGTAGCACGCGGGATGAACACCTCCCCCCTACAGCAGGCCATTCTGGCGCAGACTGAGTTTCGGTGACAACGTCACCCTGTTCCAGACGTTGCATCGCGCTCTTTAATACACCGCCTGGATAGCGTTTGCTTAGGCCCCGCAGTTTGCGGCGAACGCTATCCACCACTGGACGCATGCCTGAGGTTCTTCTCGTGCCTGATATGAAGCTTTTTGCTGGTAACGCCACCCCGGAACTAGCACAACGTATTGCCAACCGCCTGTACACTTCCCTCGGCGACGCCGCTGTAGGTCGCTTTAGCGACGGCGAAGTCAGCGTACAAATTAACGAAAATGTACGCGGTGGTGATATTTTCATCATCCAGTCCACCTGTGCTCCAACGAACGACAACCTGATGGAATTGGTTGTTATGGTCGACGCGCTGCGTCGTGCTTCTGCTGGCCGTATCACTGCTGTTATTCCTTACTTTGGCTATGCACGTCAGGACCGTCGCGTCCGTTCCGCGCGTGTGCCAATCACCGCTAAAGTTGTCGCAGACTTCCTCTCCAGCGTCGGCGTTGACCGCGTACTGACGGTCGACCTGCACGCAGAGCAGATCCAGGGCTTCTTCGACGTGCCGGTTGATAACGTTTTCGGCAGCCCAATCCTGCTGGAAGACATGCTGCAACTGAATCTGGACAACCCGATTGTGGTTTCTCCGGACATCGGCGGCGTGGTACGTGCTCGAGCTATCGCGAAGCTGCTGAACGATACCGACATGGCGATCATCGACAAACGCCGTCCGCGCGCTAACGTTTCTCAGGTGATGCACATCATCGGTGACGTGGCTGGCCGCGACTGCGTGTTGGTGGACGACATGATCGATACCGGCGGTACGCTGTGTAAAGCCGCTGAAGCGCTGAAAGAGCGTGGTGCGAAACGCGTATTCGCTTACGCAACTCACCCGATCTTCTCCGGCAATGCGGTAAACAACCTGCGTAACTCCGTCATCGACGAAGTTGTGGTGTGCGATACCATCCCACTGAGCGACGAGATCAAAGCGCTGCCAAACGTGCGTACGTTGACTCTGTCCGGGATGCTGGCCGAAGCGATTCGTCGTATCAGCAACGAAGAATCGATCTCTGCAATGTTCGAACACTGATCGAACACGGCCAAAAAACCCGCTACGGCGGGTTTTTTTGTTTATAGTATTTATTTGTATGACTTATGCCTCCTTCACCTGCCATTCATATGACAGATGATGCGCACACGGATGATAGATAATTGTGAAAAACGTAACCTCCTCACATGTTCTGCCCTTTCGCGCCCTCATCGACGCCTGCTGGAAAGAGAAATACACGTCGTCACGCTTCGTTCGTGACCTGATAGCCGGGATCACCGTCGGGATTATTGCCATCCCGCTGGCGATGGCACTGGCGATTGGTAGCGGCGTCGCGCCGCAGTACGGGCTGTACACCTCGGCCGTTGCGGGGATTGTGATTGCGCTGACGGGCGGGTCCCGCTTCAGCGTCTCCGGCCCAACTGCCGCCTTTGTGGTGATCCTCTACCCGGTTTCCCAACAGTTTGGTCTGGCAGGCCTGCTGGTTGCCACCCTGATGTCCGGCATCTTTTTAATTCTGTTCGGTCTGGCCCGCTTTGGTCGCCTGATTGAATATATTCCCCTTTCCGTGACGCTGGGGTTCACCTCGGGGATTGGGATTACCATCGGGACCATGCAGATTAAAGATTTCCTCGGCCTGCAAATGGCCCATGTTCCGGAGCACTACTTACAGAAAGTGGGCGCGCTGTTTATGGCGTTGCCGACGGCCAACCTGGGCGATGCAGCCATTGGCATCGTTACCCTCGGCACACTCATCGTCTGGCCTCGCTTAGGCATTCGTCTCCCGGGGCATCTCCCCGCTCTGCTGCTGGGCTGCGCGGTGATGGGCGTCGTCAACCTGCTCGGTGGACAGGTCGCCACCATTGGCTCCCAGTTCCACTATGTTCTGGCGGATGGCTCACAGGGTAACGGTATTCCGCAGCTGCTGCCGCAGCTGGTTCTGCCGTGGGACATGCCGGGCTCCAGCTTCACCCTGAGCTGGGATTCCCTTCGCGCTCTGCTGCCTGCCGCGTTCTCCATGGCAATGCTGGGCGCGATTGAATCCCTGCTCTGCGCCGTCGTGCTCGACGGCATGACCGGCACTAAGCACAAAGCCAACAGCGAACTGGTCGGTCAGGGCTTAGGGAACATCGTTGCACCGTTCTTCGGCGGTATTACGGCTACGGCTGCGATTGCCCGTTCCGCCGCGAACGTACGTGCGGGCGCGACATCACCGGTTTCCGCGGTCATTCACTCCCTGCTGGTGATCATGGCGCTGCTGATCCTTGCCCCACTGCTTTCATGGCTTCCGCTCTCTGCCATGGCTGCGCTGCTGCTGATGGTGGCCTGGAATATGAGTGAGGCGCATAAGGTGGTGAATCTGCTGCGCCGTGCGCCGAAAGACGACATCATCGTGATGCTGATCTGCATGTCGCTGACCGTGCTGTTTGATATGGTTATCGCTATCAGCGTCGGCATAGTGCTGGCCTCGCTGCTGTTTATGCGCCGCATCGCGCAGATGACGCGTCTCTCTCCGGTTAACGTTGAGGTGCCTGACGATGTGCTGGTGCTGCGCGTGATTGGCCCGCTGTTCTTCGCCGCGGCGGAAGGTTTGTTCAGCGATCTGGCGTCCCGCATCGCGGGCAAACGGATTGTGGTGCTGAAGTGGGATGCCGTCCCGGTGTTGGATGCCGGCGGTCTGGATGCCTTCCAGCGCTTTGTTGCCCGCCTGCCGGAAGGCTGCGAGCTGCGGATCAGTAACCTCGAATTCCAGCCCCTGCGCACCATGGCGCGCGCGGGCGTGCAGCCGATCCCTGGCCGATTGTCCTTCTACCCTAACCGTGAAGCTGCATTAGCGGATCTGTGAGTCATCTGATGCAGAGACACGTCTTTGCATCATCACCCCGATCGCCTGCTGGAGCCATTCAAGCACGGCAGGCGTCATCCACGTGCCTTTCATCAGATGCGGCTCCTGCTGCATGGCGAGACGAAATTTTTGCTGGGTCTGCGGGTTTGTTCCCGCATAGGACTGGAATAAAACCAGCCACTTTTCTGCCAGCTTTTGCGCATCGTCAGAAGCGGGACTGAGATTATCCCGCTGCGCCTGATGCAGCTTCGCCACCAGCGGCGGCCATTCCATCATCCGGTCAAAGTAGTGCGCCCGGGTAAAGGCCATCTCTTCGGCAGTGAGATATTGCTCCCAGATGCTGAGCTTTGATTCGGCAAACGCCCGCGTGATGTAATCCGTAATCTCCGGCGTAATGCCGGTTTGCTCCTGCATCTGCGGCTCCCCGCTGTGCATTTCGTTCAGACGGGTCAAAAATTCCGGTTTGCCTGCGGTATCCTGTTCCAGGCGTTCCATCCACCGTGAAGCCAAATCGGTCGCCCGCGCGTCCGTGACGCTGACGTTCTGTTCCAGCAAGTGTTTAACCTCCGTCACCAGACCCGACCAGATATCCGCCAGCGCCTCTTTCTCTACCGCAAACGGCAGTTGCTGCAACTCTTCTTTGCTAAACCAGCGATCGTACATATTCATTAACTCCAGAGTCTGTAGCCAGGATTCCAGATCCGGCGTCGCATCGTCAGTCAGCCCGGTACGCAATTCCACCAGCCGGTTGCGCAGCGTATGGATGCTACGCAGTTGCTTGTCCAGCAAAGTGATTTGCCCGTCGAGTAATTCCGCTAATGACAGCGAACGCTGTTCCAGAAAATCCCTGATTTCGGCAAGCTCCAGCCCGGCTTTTGCCAGCGTCTGGATCATATGCAGACGCTGCACATCCGCCAGGTTATAAAGCCGGTAGCCTGCCGCGCTTCTGGCAGAAGGTAACAACAGCCCTGTTTGCTCGTAGTGATGCAAAGTCCGCACGGTGATCCCAGCACGTTTCGCCAGTTCACCCACCTGAATCAACATAACGGCTCCTTTTGTTCTGCCAGTGTTGCTACTCTGAAGCCTTACGTTACGTGAGGGTCAATGCGTCATGCAAAAAAAAACGACTTCAGATGAAGTCGTTTCGGTGTTCTTTATGGGGCACTAGCCGTGCTTATGCTGGTCGCGGCGGCATCGTTTATCGTAATGGCGCACCCACCAGTATTTATCGCAGACTTCCTCATGTCCGCTCACGCGCGCCCCGGCGAGCCACAATACCGCACCGAGGAAGATACTCAGCACCGCGCCATGCGCAAAGTATTGTGGGAGGTCAAGCTGCGGTAATTGGTTTAAAATTGAATAACCGACACCGGCGACCATCACGAACAGTCCCAACCCCATTAGCACGTTACCGAGCATTGAAGCGTTTTTGCGTTTCATATGTCACCTCCGGAACTTTGGGTTGTCAGGGGAAAAACCCCTTCTCCTTGTGTGTAAAGTATAGACAACGCCACTTATATGAGTTGCGTGAATGATCACATTTACAGATAACTCCCGGACAAAAATTTACAAATAAGACATTGAACAGCTTGAAATTCTAATTGTTCAAAGAAGAAATTATTCGCATTTCGGTGTACAGCAGGCAGAACTTTGTCAAGCGGCGCGCCAGACAGTAAACTACGCGCCAGATCTGGAACCCATTAGGAAGTAAATCGTGACGATTAAACTGATTGTCGGCCTCGCCAATCCGGGCGCAGAGTATGCCGCTACCCGCCATAACGCCGGCGCCTGGTATGTTGATCTGCTGGCGGAACGTCTGCGCGCGCCCCTGCGTGAAGAACCCAAGTTTTACGGGTATACCTCACGCATCAATCTTGCGGGTGCCGACGTGCGGTTGCTGGTGCCAACCACCTTTATGAACCTGAGCGGCAAAGCCGTGTCGGCCATGGCAACGTTCTATCGCATCAATCCGGATGAGATCCTGGTGGCCCACGACGAACTGGATCTGCCGCCAGGCGTGGCGAAGTTCAAGCTGGGCGGCGGTCATGGCGGCCACAACGGCCTTAAAGACATCATCATCAAACTGGGTAATAACCCTAATTTCCACCGTTTGCGCGTGGGAATCGGCCATCCGGGCGATAAAAACAAAGTTGTTGGTTTCGTACTGGGTAAACCACCGGTTTCTGAGCAGAAGTTGATTGACGAAGCGGTAGACGAAGCGGCCCGCTGCACCGAGATTTGGCTTCAGGACGGCCTGACGAAAGCCACCAATCGACTGCACGCTTTCAAAGCGCAATAATCGGCGCCATGGGGCTTTTTTACCGCGCGTCGCGCGGGTTACGTGTATAATAGGCGTAGTTATTTACTTTTCTTCAATCGGTTATCGTTAACGGATTGATTATCAAGATATTAAGGTGATTTAGAAATGGGATTCAAATGCGGTATCGTCGGTCTGCCAAACGTGGGCAAATCCACCCTGTTCAACGCGCTCACCAAGGCAGGTATTGAAGCGGCGAACTTCCCGTTCTGTACCATCGAGCCGAACACCGGTGTTGTTCCTATGCCCGATCCGCGTCTGGACCAGCTCGCGGAAATCGTGAAGCCGCAGCGCATTCTGCCGACCACCATGGAGTTCGTGGACATCGCGGGCCTGGTAAAAGGCGCATCCAAAGGTGAAGGCCTGGGCAACCAGTTCCTGACCAACATCCGTGAAACCGAAGCGATCGGCCACGTTGTGCGCTGCTTCGAGAACGACAACATTATCCACGTTAACAACAAAGTGGATCCGGCTGACGACATCGACGTCATCAACACCGAGCTGGCCCTCTCTGACCTCGACACCTGCGAGCGCGCCATTCACCGCGTGCAGAAGAAAGCGAAAGGCGGCGACAAGGACGCGAAAGCGGAACTGGCTGCCCTGGAAAAATGTCTGCCACAGCTGGAAAACGCGGGCATGCTGCGCGCGCTGAAAAACCTGACTGAAGAAGACAAAGCGGCGATCAAATACCTGAGCTTCCTGACCCTGAAGCCAACCATGTACATCGCCAACGTTAACGAAGACGGTTTCGAGAACAACCCGTACCTCGACAAAGTGCGTGAAATTGCCGCTGCTGAAGGTTCTGTGGTTGTTGCCGTGTGCGCGGCCGTTGAATCTGATATCGCCGAGCTGGACGATGCCGACCGTGAAGAGTTCATGGCCGAACTGGGTCTGGAAGAGCCGGGCCTGAACCGCGTGATCCGCGCGGGCTATGAGCTGCTGAACCTGCAAACCTACTTCACTGCTGGCGTAAAAGAAGTGCGTGCGTGGACCATCCCTGTGGGTGCGACTGCGCCTCAGGCGGCCGGTAAGATCCACACCGACTTCGAGAAGGGCTTCATTCGTGCGCAGACTATCGCGTTTGAAGACTTTATCACCTACAAGGGTGAGCAAGGCGCGAAAGAAGCTGGCAAGATGCGTGCTGAAGGGAAAGACTACATCGTTAAAGATGGCGATGTGATGAACTTCCTGTTTAACGTTTGATTTGTTTTGAATGAAAAAAATCCACGCTTTGGCGTGGATTTTTTATTCCGAGATTAATTCCCCGATCAGTATTAAATTTAAAAAATACCTTCTTTGGGAAGAGGTTCTCTCACCCTCCAAGGATCATCTAGCAAAAACTTCGCAGCTGTACGTTCATGCCATCAAGCGCGCCATGCTGTTTCCTTATAACACCCTATGGCTTATCATAGCATTTTATTAAAAAATCTCATAACAACAGCAACTGTAGCGAATAATTCGCTTACATTTAATGGCTTCTTAGGAAAGATCTTCTTCTGTTACCAATCCATTAACAAATTTAGAAAATGAATTTGTTAGATATCTTTGAAGTTTTGTGTGATTTTCTTGCATAGTCAAATCCTCATCAAAAGAATCTGTAGCAAAATATACGATTGAATAATTATCTAAATTCAGACAAAAGAAGTTCCCGCCCCAATCATTTGCGAAAGGAAGCAAGTTATTAGGAATGACTTCCCGACCCAACATGCTGATATAGCAGCCGTCAATTAAAGATCTAGGATCATCATTTGTCTGAGCATTATAAACAAACGGTTTAAACCCTGCCACCTCTACTGGCTCAAAATCTTCATCACCGTCCCACCAACTTTTCTCAGGAGTGCCACCATTAAATTGCAGATAATGTGAAACAAAATCATCCGGAAGGGTAATAGATAATTTTTCTTCGATTTTAGCAATATCTGCACGTTCAATCTTTTTTTCACAGTTACTGAAATGATTCATAGATTTATACCTCAATGGTGACAGTTTGCACGCAATTTTTTCGGAACACGCCCCTTCAACCAGCCTTTAGAAGGTGAAACAGCAATAGCTTCTTGGGATCCATATTTTACACCAAAATATTTCTCGAATTGTGAAACTGAGCCTTTGTGGGGGAAAGTAGCTTCATGCGCAGAAGTTTTTACTAGTTGCATTGTTGTCCTTCCTGTGGCTGGGTCAAAATCATCGACATGGTGCCATGTATATCCGATTGCTTCGCTTTTAGAAATACCGGCTGCCTTGAATGCCTCGGTGAAATCTCTATCTCGAGTTCCTTGCATTGTAATAGATACAATATTCTGTTTCGTTCCATTGATTGGGAAAAGATCTGGGCTTCCTGTAAAGTCGACTCCCTTTAATGCCAACCCCCACGGATCCACCCACCCCAGCGCATTCGGCGCATACTGGTATAGGTTTATCCCCCCCGCCAGCCCTATCTGGTCCTGCTGCGTAAACCGTCCGCAGTCCGGGTCGTAATACCGGAACAGATTGTAGTGCAGCCCTGTCTCACGATCCAGGTATTGCCCCTGCATCCGCAGATTCTGGGAATACCCAGATACCTGCGTCTCGCTTTCCCGCAGCAGTTTGCCCCAGGCGTTGTTCACCCCTTCCCAGCGCACCTGCCCTTCGCTATCCGTCATCCGCTCCGGCGTGCCGTTGGGCTGACAGTGGAACCAGAAGATTTCCGGGGCATCAACGCCGTCAAGACGCGCCAGCGGGTCGTAGCTGTCCTGATCGCTGTAGACGTAGGTCAGCAGCACATCCCCGCACATTTCCTGTAACAGCCGTAACCGTTCCCGGACAAACCGCGTGGCGACCAGCTTACCGGTTGGCAGGCCGTCAGGCATCTGGCGGTGCGTATTGCTGATGCGGCGGCCCAGTGGATCGTAGCGGAAGCTGACCTGCGTCTGCGCCCTGTTGCGGTCCCTCGGCCGGCTGATGACCCTCGTCATACGATGCTCGCCGTCGTAACGGTAGTGCCAGATGGTCTGACCGTTATCTTTCTATACGGTGCGTCCGTGGATGTCATAGCGCCACCGAATGCCGTTGAGCTGCGTCAGACGGTTTTGCGTGAGCTTCTCAGCAGAACCTTCAAGCGGTGAAGGTTCGTTAGTGGTAGTAGTTTGCGCCACGGTTGAATCCGATAATGCTGAACTGGACGATGCCGACCGTGAAGAGTTTATGGCCGAGCTGGGTCAGGAAGGGCCAGACGCGAAAGAAGGAGGCAAGATGCGTGCATAAGGAAAAGATTACATTGTTGAAGATGGCGATGTGATGAACTTCTTGTTTACGTTTAATTTTTATGAACGGGAAAAATCCACGCTTAGGGGTGGATTTTTTATTGCAGGGTAAAAGTTATTGTCTAAGAGAACTGTCTTCAAGCTGGGTACAAAAGTAATGATTTCAGAGTCTCAAACTTTAAAGTCTGTAAAGACTTCTCGCGTAGATGCTTTCCAAGTAAGGCCTGACACTAGCACTTAGCGAGACTGACACCTCCGATTCACAGTATCAGTATGCCGGACGCCTGAAAGATCCGCTCTGAATTCCCCTTTTCTAGCCATTCCACATGAGCAGGTATCGCTGCGTCAATCTCTTTGACTGGTTTTATATAGGTAAATATGACAAAGTAAACAGTGCTCATCCTTTGCTTCTCAGCACAGTTTATCAGCCACTTGTTAGAACTGCTTATGCAACCCTCTTTTGCCACTAGTTATTGTTAATATTTTGGGGCGCTTTCGATCTCAACACGCAGGGCCTGACTGAGACAGCGTGTTAAGCTTCATATCATAGGTATAAAACCAGTCATACCAGCCATTTTGGTGAATTGCGAAACTACAGACAACAATGACTTCCTTCAACAAATTAAATGTTAAGTAATAGAAATAAGCGTTTTCAGGTGGTGCAGAAAGTAATAGCTCTTTGCCCTCAGCATTGAAGATTTTCAAAACGGTTGGTAATGGTTCTGGTTCGCTTATCGCAAAGACTAATTGGCGTACAGGATCGACCTTTGCGGCATCTAAGCGAGGTATGTTTAGTCTAATAATTTTTGAACAGAAAATCCATTCTAGCACGTTGTTTTCTCAGATAAACCTGAAGTCAGCGATCATATTCGCTCTCAATAAAAAATTATTTTTATACATGGATGATGTTGAAAGTTTTTGATATTGATGCTGACTTTACTCTTTAAAACGGCCTCAAGATTCCAATGAGGCTTCAGGTTTTTATCATTAAGAATAACAACCTTAAATTTAGTTTTGATTTGAATATCTTATCTGAGAAATAATAAAAATATCATCTATTTGGTTGTTGATAGCTTTCCAGGCTCTGGAATTATAATATTTTAAAAGAAAAGGATTGATATGCTTAATCACGGGCCATAAAAATGCATCAATGTACTAAGATCATCTAAATCTTGTGCGGTGAGTTCATTTCTCTCCATTTTGTCATACTTATACATTATACCTTTCATCGGAGGGCCGTAATCATGTTTAGTTGCCATGCTCATTAACTCATCAATATCTGATTCTTTTATTAAAGTTCTCTTTAAAAATTCAAAGAGCATTTTTTCTGCATCTTTTCTTTCTAAAAAATACATTTTGATTACCTTACTGATTTTATGTAAAAAGTCACAAGTATAACTAGAAGTGCCTTTTTGTCGCTGATCTATGGTTCTTCATTTTAACATTTTTTTGGATGAAAAAATCTACGCCAGGGCGTGGATTTTTATTCAGAGATAAACACCCTCTTCTAATGAGTTTTCAGTGAACGTTGCTTTTGTAAAGGAAATTAGCACATCTGAACCATGCTTTTTATATTTAACCTCGTAACTACCTGGTTCTAAAGTAATAAACTCGCCTGAAATAGCATCTGAATCATCTGGCTCCAGATCTCCGCCAGTGACATCCTCTCCCGCCCCTATGAAAACCTTTCCAGTAGGTACGTTTAAAAATAACGATCCGGCATATTCACCAATTTCACTTTTAATATCAACTTTATAGTTACCATCATCTCCAACATTGAGAAATAATACATTCCCTTTATTTATTTCTTCAACTTCATCTTCTGGAAGACTCCACCAATCTGCATCATCATTAATCCTATGCTTTAATGACATCAAATCATAAATTACTAATGTGGCAGTATCCGTCTGTATATTAATAGATTTATTCATTTTACCCCCTATTGAAATATTATTTCACTGATGGCATCTCCGGGCTGAAGCCCCGCCTTTCTGCCTGCATTTTTCAAAGAACTACCGACACTTTTATTAATAGTTTCATTCAGCATTTGTAATCTTTGTGTAGGCGAACCTCCAACAATTAAATCAACAGGATGATCAGCGTTTAATTTACTTAGATCAGGTGCTGAACCAAACATTTTTTCAAAGCGTGCAGAAACAGCCTGCCTGTAAGAACTTTGCAAAGATGAAATCCTAACCTCATGGGTGCCAGGAGACCAAACTAACTCTCCTCTTTGAGCCGCTCGGTTTAAGGCATTCATTTTTTTCATAAACTGTCTTTCGAGGAATTTTCTCTCAGTTGATGACAGCTTTGTGCTGCTTAAAATCTTCGGTTTATTAACAGTTAAGCGGGTACCTCCAGAACACCTACTCAACCCCCACGGATCCACCCATACCAGCGCATTTGGCGCATACTGGTAAAGATTTATCCCTCCCGCCAGCCCTATCGGGTCCTGCTGCGTAAACCGTCCGCAGTCCGGGTCGTAATACCGGAACAGATTGTAGTGCAGCCCTGTCTCACGATCCAGGTATTGCCCCTGCATACGCAGGTTCTGGGTATATCCTGATAACTGCGTTTCGCTTTCCCGCAGCAGTTTGCCCCAGGCGCTGTTCACCCCTTCCCAGCGCACCTGCCCTTCGCTATCCGT
The DNA here is from genome assembly GCF_014982425.1 of Enterobacter cloacae complex sp. I1M. NCBI lineage: Bacteria > Pseudomonadati > Pseudomonadota > Gammaproteobacteria > Enterobacterales > Enterobacteriaceae > Enterobacter > Enterobacter cloacae complex sp. I1M. The sequence goes on from NZ_JADCLG010000023.1 coordinate 229,059, forward strand.
CATCCGCTCCGGCGTGCCGTTGGGCTGACAGTGGAACCAGAAGATTTCCGGGGCATCAACGCCGTCAATACGCGCCAGCGGATCGTAGCTGTCCTGATCGCTGTAGACGTAGGTCAGCGGCACATCCCCGTGCACTTCCTGCAACAGCCGGAACCCTTCCCAGACAAACCGGGTGGTGACCGGCTTGCCGGTTGGCTGGCCGCCCAGCATCTGGCGGCGCGTTTTGCTGATGCGTCGCCCGAGCGGATCGTAGCGGAAGCTGACCTCCGTCAGGCGGTCTGTTGCGGTCCCGCGGCTGGCTGATGACCTCCGTCAGGCGGTGCTCGCCGTCGTAGCGGTAGTGCCAGCGGGTCTGGCCGTTATCCTTCTCCACGGTGCGGCCATGGATGTCATAACGCCAGCGAATGCCGTTGAGCTGCGACCGGCGGTTGTGCGGGATCTTCTCAGCAAAATCTTCGAGCGGTGAAGATTCTGTAGTGGTGGCGGTTTGCGCCGCGGTTGAATCCGATATCGCTGAAATGAACGACACCGATCGTGAAGATTTAATGGCCGAGCCGGGTCTGGAAGAGCCGGGCCTGAACCGCGTGATCCGCGCGGGCTATGAGCTGCTGAATCTGCAAATCTACTTCACTGCTGGCGTAAAAGAAGTGCGTGCATGGACCATCCCTGTCGGTGCGACTGCGCCTCAGGCGGCCGGTAAGATCCACACCGACTAAATCATAGGGTAATTGCGTCCTATCCCTAGCAGCTGTAATGTTCCACCATTAATTTATTCAAGATATGCACTTGAAAAGTTGCAACAGTGCAGCGGGCACGCTCGTTAGAGCTCTACACAGTTTAACAGAAGATGTCATAGTTCCAGCGAACGCTTGCGCTGGGCTTTTTATCAAGTAATAATCCGTAGTATAAATCCTAATTCATACTGGGGCGTTTTATTTTCGAAGGCTCCAATCTGTGGAATCAGCTACACGGATTTCATTAAGAATGAGATCTAGAGGAACGTGTGCAATTATTTACCCCTCATTAACTACACTGAATCGACCACCTGTGGACGTGGTACACCATTGATATGTTTATGCGTATCGATTATTAAAAAAGAAAAGATCAAAAAACAGTCAACATGCGATACTTATTTGATAGTTAATTCCATGTTATATAGATACCGCAATTAAATGATTTAATGTCATAGCAGACAGTAATATCACCCCATTCCAAACGCCATGTTACACTATGTTTTTCTTTTGCATCTGGTTCTCCAAGATCATATTCCTCTGCTACCCAACGATATAAGAAATCAACTTCTTTGTTTAACATATCAATGTTAGAAACTTTATTCCAATCACTTATTGCCTGATAATACTCACCCTCTTTATAAATTAATTGCACCATAAATGGAAAATTGCTAAAGCATAATGGGCGTATTATAAGCTCAAATTTCTTATCAAACCAAAGAACGGTATTAACGGTATAATGATAAGGAATTAATCTTTGCATTTTATTTTTTGATTCAAGATATTTGTAAAGTTCAGAAACTATAAACGTATCCTCCCGTTGTATGAAAAGATATTTATTATCTAACTTAACTTTGCCATCTGCGATGTTAATTTCAAAATCAATCATATGCTTCTAACCTTCCCCGGTATCAGTAGATTTCTAAATTCCTCAGGGATAAAGAATTGCATCCCTCCCCCTCGGCCATAAATGTTATTAGCCAATGCTCTTCCATATGCGACATCAATATCCTCGCTGACATAATAAGCTCTTACTTGCGTTCTTAATGTACGATGAGGATCAATTTTAACCTGAAGCGCTTCATGGTAGCCTATAGCATTTCCTTTGTTTTGCCTAACGGTTGGATAAGTCACCGCATATGATGGAGGAGTATCACCGTTCGGATATAATGCATACAAAATCGTGCCTTTTTTCAGTTTCCTATTTTTGTAGACATCTATACCTTTGTAATCACCTTGACCTTGCCATTTCGTAGCTTCTTTAGATGGATCCTTACATTTACGGCTCAACCCCCACGGATCCACCCACCCCAGCGCGTTCGGCGCATACTGGTAAAGGTTAATCCCCCCCGCCAGCCCTATCGGGTCCTGCTGCGTAAATCGTCCGCAGTCCGGGTCGTAATACCGGAACAGATTGTAGTGCAGCCCTGTCTCACGATCCAGGTATTGGCCCTGCATGCGCAGGTTCTGGGAATATCCTGATACCTTCGTCTCGCTTTCCCGTAGCAGCTTGCCCCAGGCGCTGTTCACCCCTTCCCAGCGCACCTGCCCTTCGCTATCCGTCATCCGCTCCGGCGTGCCGTTGGGCTGACAGTGGAACCAGAAGATTTCCGGGGCATCAACGCCGTCAATACGCGCCAGCGGGTCGTAGCTGTCCTGATCGCTGTAGACGTAGGTCAGCGGCACTTCTCCGTGCACTTCCTGCAACAGGCGGAACCCTTCCCAGACAAACCGCGTGGTGACAGGCTTACCGGTTGGCTGGCCGCCCAGCATCTGGCGGCGCGTTTTGCTGATGCGTCGCCCGAGCGGATCGTAGCGGAAGCTGACCTCCGTCTGCGGTCTGTTGCGGTCCCGTGGCTGGCTGATGACCTCCGTCAGGCGGTGCTCGCCGTCGTAGCGGTAGTGCCAGCGGGTCTGGCCATTATCCTTCTCCACGGTGCGGCCATGGATGTCATAACGCCAGCGAATGCCGTTGAGCTGCGTCAGACGGTTGTGCGTGACTTTCTCAGCAGCCCCCTCAAGCGGGTTACCGGCCGCATCCCAGCGCCACTGCTCCTGACCAGGCAGCGTGCCGTCCTGAACGAGCAGGCGCCCTGCGCTGTCGTACTGCCAGCGGTACCAGCTGAACGGGTTATCGTCCCGCTCTTCGCGGACAAGATTATTGCGATAGTCGTAATCCCAGCGGCGGGACCAGCGGCGCGGCGACGGGCGCTGGGCATTGCCGGTAAAAACGTCCCGGCGATGCAGTCGGCCAAGGCGGTCGTATTCGCTGCGGGTGGTCAGCAGCCCCTGCGTACGGCTGGTTTCACGATGGAGTTCGTCGCGGGTAAAGTCGGAGACCGACAGCTTATCAAGGGCAATGCTGAGCAAATGCCCGCTGCCGTAGTAGAATTGTTTCAGCTCCCGGCCATCGGGCAGCGTGACGGAGGTGCGGTTACCGAGGGCGTCATACTCCCACGCCAGCTCTCCGTGTTCGCCCGTTTCGCGCGTGACGCGTCCAAGCGCGTCATACTCAAACACAAGCTCCTGCTCGGCTTCGGCGCTCCAGGCATCGGCTGAAAGCGCGGGATGCAGCCCAATCCGGCTCAGAAGGCCGGACGGGGTGTAGTGGTAGCGGGTCTGCCCTTCCGGCGTGGTGCGGGCGACCAGTTGGCCGCTCGCGCTCCAGGCAAAGGCATGGGTAATGGCCTCCGGATGTCCGGCGGCAAAGGTGCGCGCTATCGTACGCCCGCAGGCATCGTAGCGATACTGCGAGGCCACGCCATCGAGCCCTACCTCTTCCAGCAGCAGCGAGTCCGCACCCCAGCGGAACTGGTACGCTTCGCCGTTTTCGTTTTCCAGGGCAATCAGACGCCCGCGGCTGTCCCAGCGGCGGCGCACCTCTTCACCCTGCGTATTACGGGTGGCGGTTAAGCGCCCTGCCTCGTCGTATCTGAACTCGCTCTCTTTCCCGTCGGCGCCCGCATGCTTCACCGGCAGACCACGTTCGTTCCATTTGAGCGACTCTGTCCACCCTTCCGGGCGATCGAGCTGCACCGGACGCCCCGCGGCGTCGTAGCGGTAACGCGTCTCTTCGCCGTCGGCGCTTATCTCAGCCACCAGCCAGCCCAGCGGATGATAACGGTATTGTGTCACACGGCCCGAACAGTCCGTCGCACGCACCATCTGCCCGGCCTCGTTGTACTCCTGGTAACGGCTGTTCCCGGCGGCATCGACTTCTTCCACAACCTGACCAAACTCGTCCCGACGAAGCAGCGTGGTCTGCCCCATCGGATCCACCACGCGTTTCAGCCCGTGATGTTCGTCATACAGGAACCGGGTGGCGCTACCGTCGGCTTCGATGATGGACGCCGGAAGCGCACGGTGCTCCAGCCAGGTGGTGGTGCGGGTATTGCCGTCGGCGTCGATCTCCTGCACCCGGTTGCCCATCTCGTCATAGACGAAGGTAACGGCATTACCCAGCGGATCGATGCGACGCGTGAGGAGTTCGTTGTCATCCCACTCGTAGCGCCAGTTCTCACCGCGCTCGTCAACGTAGCGAACAATCAGGTTTTGCGCGTTCCAGTAATGCTTTCGCGTCTGACCGTCGTAGTGATCGACGGTCGTCAGCCCGGCGGCTAAATCGTAGCTAAAGCGACAGCCGTCGCCGGTGCTGGTGCGGTTTTCCACCACGCGCCAGTGGTCGAATTTTTGCCAGCGGTATTCGCTCTCCAGCCCGCCCGGCAGACGGTGCCAGACCATCAGGCCATCATCGTTATAACGGTATTCACGGGTAACCACGCCGGAGGCATCCGTTGCGCTGGCCAGCTGGCCGCGCGCGTCATACCCCCACTGCATCAGCGGCCATGTCTGGTTGCCGTCAAAATGGCTCGCCGAGGTAACGCGCTGCGGGAAACGTTCATTTTCATAACGCAGAGTGACGTCGATCGCCCGCGGCTCATCGTGCAGACCGACCAGCCGCCCGTGTTCATCCCACGCCGTCAGCAACGCGTTGCCGTACTCGTCGCTGAGGGAGGCCAGGCGCAGGATGGCTGGGTTGGCGCGGGTCTGTTTATACAGACGCCACACCGCGCCGTCATCGTCGGCAATCGCCACGTCGCCGCTCTCATTGCGGCGGATGATAATGCCTTCGCTGATGCTGTAAAACGCGCGGTCGACCGGCGGCAGTTCAAAGCTCAGCTCGCGCCCGGTTTCATCGAACCAGGTGGCGTTGTTTTCTTCCAGCGTCAGATAGCTGTCAAAGGTGGTAGCCCAGCCCAGACCAAACAGCCCTTCGCGGGTGGTCAGGCTGTTGTAGCTGCGTTGCCAGCGTAGCGGAAAGCGCCCCGGCAGCGAGAAATCGAGTTCGTCGTCGTCATTCAGCACCTTCACGCCGGTAGCGGCGTGAACCGGGTGCGAGGAGCCGAACACGGCGTTGACGGCCATATCAGCCAGCATCCCGCCACCGGCAGCAGCCAGCGCGCAGGGCATGTTTTTCAGGATCTTGCCCGGACGCCCGCGCAGCAGGGAGAGCGCAATCATCCCCAGCGCCAGGCCCGGCGTTTTGCCGCTTTTAATATCGCGAACTGTGAGGGTGTCGCCGCCGATGATCACGTTCGGGGAGACGTCGTCGGAAACGGTGCCTTCGCAGGTGGTGCGATCTTTTGCACGCACCGCGGGCTGCCCGTTGATAAAGACGCTTTTCGAGCCTTCCGCCAGATACTGCGGCCCGGAGTGTTTCTCGCACGCCACCTTGTCTTCTTCCAGCGGCGAGGTCCCGGCAGCGGCAGAGGCCACGCTCGGCTGCCACATTTCGCTGCCGAACTGTCCGGCAGCGGCAAGCAGCATGCCCGCGTAGTCGGCAAAGCTGCCCGGAGACTGCGGCTCAGGGGAAGGAGTATCGGCAGGCGTCAAGGTCCCGGCTGCGCGTGCAGCGGGGATCGCATTGGTAAGAACGTTGCTGGAACCGGTAGTGATCTTACCCGCAGGCGACGGCGGGAAAAGCGCGTTGCCCAGCCCTTCAGCGGCGTTGCTGATATCGTCGGTGATCCCCGCAACGTTCGCCAGGACACCCCCAATAATGCCGCTCAGCAGACAGCTGGATCCGATCGCCGCCACGCCTGCGGCTGCCGCCCCGGCTCCCAGCAGTGGCGCCGCCACGGTAGCTGCTGCCCCCACCGCCGCGCCAATCACCGCATAGGCGGCACCTTCCGCCACAATGCTGGTTATATCAGCAAAAATGCTGGAGTGAATAATCTCGTCGCCCTTACGGGCCGCGTTGTTATCGCTCATGCCTTACACATTCCGGTTGTCGTTTAGCGTCAGACTTTGCTTCAGTGCGCTCCAGCGCGCCTCGTCCTCTTCCGTAAAGGCTTTTAAGGCCGAGAGGGTAAAAATCATCAGTACCGGTTTGCCCGGCGTCTGCACGGCCAGCTGTTTTTGCCACAGGCGCTGGCCGTTACGGTCAAAGGTGGTCTCAACTTCCAGTCCGCTAATGTTTCCGTCTGGCCCGGCTTTTACGTGCTGAAATTCGCTCTGGGCGATCTCCCCCATCTGAGGGCGCAGGACTTCCCACTGACGGTGGAACTCTTGTTCGTAATCGCTACCATCCGGGATGACGCCGCGGCTGACCACTACAGATAACCCGCTTTCGTCATCGCGAATAATGTTCATGCTGTTATCCTGCCAGGCAGCAGGGAAAAGGGAAAACGAACCTTCCTGGAGGGTGTATTTCATAAGTGAACTCGGGATGATTGATATTGAGAGAAATAAAAAGGCCAATCCAGGCTGGCCCTTTGGCTGGCTGTTTCATTATTTACGCCATTGACCTGATTGTTCGACTAAAACTTGGCTGCCTTTGCTGACAACCAATTTCACAGGTGCATACGTTACGGTATAAGCGATCTCGCCATTCTTGTACGTTGAGCCGATTATTTTACCTGCGGGGTCGTGTAACGTTTTACCCTTTAAGAAGATCGTACTGTTATCGCTTTTGCGCACGCCGAGATAAACCATCTGGTCGCATTTGCCCTCGAAACGCCCGCACTTGTTTATCAGAGAGATGGTGAACTTTTCGGTGTCCAGTTTTCTGGTTTCAGCGTGATGAACCGAAGCGGCTTTACGTAACTTATAACGCTGCGGAGCATAATCATTTCCTTTTTGAGGAGGCGTTACCAGACTCCATTCCATTTCACTCCCCTTTATTTCCAGAACAGCTCGTCCGTTTGCGCCGCCAAACGATGAGTTGAACTCTACATTGGCACGATTGCCAGCGATCGTACCGCTAAGATTTCGCTCATAATTTTCCGGACAATCTATGCGGTTGCCTCTCAGGAAGATATAGCAATAAGACCCGGTGATACGGTTGCCAGATTCAGCTAACCGCAGGGTTAACGTCGAGTCGTTGCCAACCCCGCCTGCCCAAACCCCGTCAAACACAGGTCTCAATTGGCTGTTCGTTGCAAACTGCATCGTATTGAACCTGCAGCCCATTGATGGATATCAGCATTAATACCCGGGCTAGTACCAGAGGATTGGTAATGGATTACGTCCGACTCCGAAACCACCCAGGCCGCAAAGATTTTGCCGTCAGGATTGATAACCAGCACGGATGCATTCTCCTGATAGAGATCTTTTAACCAACCTTCAACAAACAATCCGCCACCTGTGGTGGTATGCGGTTCACCGAAGGCATCAAAGTTATCAATTAAGGTCTGGTAATGATTTCCCAGCAGCGTCCTGAGATTGTCTGTCACTTCCCTGTCGTTAACGATGCGATTGACCGTATCGAGCTTATCGTATTGCGATAATTCAAGTGCCGATGACGTTTCAACGACGCCTGTCAATAAAGCGGTGAACAATACGACTTCCAGATATTTTTTGGTCATAATTTATTCTGAAGTACCATTTTCGTAATACATGGTTATTTGCACAACCTTACTGTATTTCACCTCAAAAAGAGTAATTTTTTACCCAATTCATAGGAAACCCACTGCTCCCCTGAATCATTTTCGACCTGACCATCGCCGTATGCATTGTTCAATTCTCTGGTTGTTGAACCCACCTGAACTCCACGCAGCGTTGAAATATCTGAGGCAGCCAGCGTAACCTGGGAGACGATATAATCGTCAACGCTTCTTTCTGCTTTATCCCACCAGAGATAAGAACTGTATATTTCGACCCAGCCTTTTGATGCTGGTAGAATTTATAGTTTGTTCCATCAAAAGGAATCTCACCGATAAAACAGCCTTCCACCGGAACGTCAATTTTACGGGCAATATCAGGCGTCCATCTGTCGCCCAAGGCGACAGGCTGGTCGTTGATCTGCACGGAAAAATCCTGTTTTGTCAGAATGGATGACATAGTCTGAGCGAAAACTTCATAACTGTTCAGAAATGTTGATATCAGGGCAAAAAAAGACAGGCAGAAAGGCGTATTTTCACGGTTATCGTCATTTACCATGATACATATTACACTTCTCACCACATCAATAAGTGGTGAGTCAAGGAATCAGTTTTTTTAGTCTGCGCTAATAACGACCACACCCAGGCAGTCAGGGTTTTTAACCGTGAAACTGAAGCTCACTTTTTGACCATTCAAATCCTTTGGCGCTGTATAACTCGTCACTTCGCTCTCCGAGCGGCCTCGTGGATAATCAGTTAACGTCAGCTGCGGATAATGCTTTTTAACGGTATCGAGTGTGATGCACTGGCCTGACGGCGAAAAATTCAGTAACGGTGCCATACCTTCACTTTCTTTGCTTAAACGTAAATCAATTGCAGTAATGTTCGTTCCATCCGCCAGTTGGATATCGTCGGCATTGTAGAAATTGATATATTCATTCTGTTTCGTTAGCTTGAATGACAACGGAGCGTTATCCAGACTGTTAACGGACAACGTTTTGAGTGATGCGCTCATTTCTGCAATGAACTGCCAAAGATCCTGTTTTTGCATGTTACCTCCTGCCATTCCCGTCGTTAATAAAGCCGCAAGCACCGCACCCGTTTTTATACTATGGATAATTTTTATCATACCAACCGCCATAATAATCTTCGTAATATTGCCCTGTGGTAGACGTTTGTTCGCCTTTGCCAAAGATACGGCCTATCTGCGTACGCGCTTCACTTTCCTTTATAGCCCCGCGTTCGAGAGAATCGTAGATTCGATTATATTGTGACTGATTTGCCGGATTGCCTGCAATACCTATATCCCCTCCCTTATTGGCCAGGATTTCACGCTGCACCCGGATATTATTCAGTGTTGCAGCGCCTTCATCACTAAGTGCACTGTTCAGGTAGGCATCGCGCGATGAAACATCAATGTTAGGTTCATATAACGCGTGGCCACTTTCATGCGACAGAGACTGAACAACAGCCTTCGGATTACCAAGCTCATTTTTATCAACGGTAATAACTCGCGTTTGACGATTAGCAAACGTTCCCTTGCCTGCTTCACCCTCTTCGAATGTCCAGCCTCGTTTCTTTAAAGTCGCAATGTCATTTTTCATGGTTGGTGATTTGTCTACAAGACCATCCACATCCTTACCATATCCGCTTGAAGGCACACCTGATGATGGGGGTGTTGCAGTTTTAGAGGTTTCGGCAGGCGCGCTTGCAGCCGCACCTGCCTTACTCTCCTTTCCCGGCGCAAACTTCTCCTGCACCGCCGCATCAATATCCCCTTTATGCCCCGATCCCGGTGCCGTTGTGCCCGGCTTGGTTCCCGAGGTATTCAGATGCAGCTTACCACCCGTGGTGATATAACCATCCCCTTCCACGAAAAAGTTAAACTCTTTGCCAATCAGGTTAATCTTGCCGTTAGCGTTAAGCTCAATAGCACTCTCACCCGAGACCAGCCGCAGCTTCGTCCCGGAAGCAATGACATACTGCTCTACCGCTGCATCCAGCTTGCCTTTTCCCGTCAGGATCTCGGTTCCGCCTTTCACGGCCTGGATCTGGTTCGCTTCAACACGATGCAGCTCATTTTTCTTCACGTAATGGCTGCGCGCGCCCCCGACGCTGTGCGTTTCATCATTTTTAACGCTGGTGTCCATATTACGCTCGGCCTGGATCCACACCTGCTCTGCGCCCGCCTTGTCCTCAAAGCGCAGGGCGTTGGCGTTGTCCACTGAACCGTCTTTCGTGCGGCTCATAAAGCCCATCTGCGTCGCCGCAGCCGGCAGCGCCCACGGCGGCATGCTGGCTTCGTTATACACGCGGCCGGTGATAATCGGTCGGTCCGGGTCACCGTTGATAAAGTCCACCACCACCTCATCGCCCACGCGCGGGATTTGCACCCCGCCGTAGCCCTGGCCCGCCCATGCGCTGGAGACACGCACCCAGCAGGAACTGGTGTCGTCACCCTTCGC